>JAHEEJ010000093.1 GCA_024640705.1 Deltaproteobacteria bacterium | reverse complement strand
CCTACATGCTCAAAATGCTGGATCTTTCGTACGGACTCTATACGACGCTGATTGCAGCGGCATTCGCGGGCCGCATTCTGCTGCTACCCGCTCTCGGTCGCATCGCGCATCGGCGAGGTGCACGTCGGCTGTTGATCTGGAGCGCGTGCGGTGTGGCGCCGGTACCTGCGCTTTGGTTGTTGTCGTCCGATCCGATCTATCTGTTCGGGCTTCAGATCGTGACAGGTCTGGCCTGGGGGGGAGTCGAGCTTTCGACCCTGATGTTGTTCTTCGAGCGCATCGATGCGAGCGAGCGAACCGGCATGTTGACTTGCTTCAATCTGGTCAATGCCAGCGCGCTGGCACTCGGTTCGCTGATTGGAGCGGGTCTCTTCTACCTCTTTGGCGAAGGTCTCGGCAGTTACATCGTCATCATGCTGTTGTCGACCTGCTCGCGAATCTCGACGCTCCCTCTATTGCGCGGCGTTCCATCGGAATCCGTCTCCTCGATTCCATTGCCATTGCGCACGCTCGCCGTGCGACCCGCTTCGGGCGCCCTCCAGCGTCCGATCGTTTCGGGCGTCCCCGATCTCGAAGCCGAAGCGGAGTCCGGCAAGTGGGATTGAAATTCAGCCTACCTGGGTAAAACCCTGAGGGACCGGCGATCCCAAACTTACTTCCGCTAGCTGATTTCGCTTCAGGAAATTCGCACCCGAGTCGATCCATGGATGCTACGAGTGATTGGGGAGACGGCATGCAAATGGAGTTGGTGACGCACGTCGTCACGATCGCTCTGAGCTTTGCCGTCGGATTGCCTATTTTAATCAAGGCTTTGCGCACCGGCGATCGGCTGGTCGCTCTGCTTTCCGGGTCCCTTGTCGTCGATGGCCTCGAGTGGGTGTTCTGGGGGCTCTATCTCTATTGGCCCGGGTCGAACCCCTCCGTCAATGACGCCTTTGCGACGGCCTGCCGGATCGGAATCAGCGCCTCCGTCCTCTGCCTCGGTTGTTTTACCTGGCTCACCTTCCGATCGCAGAGCGTCGCAGCGGCGGTCGCATTCTGGGCTGCGCTCGGTGCGATGGTGGTCGGGTTTTTCGGAAGCGGTGCGGTTGGCGATTGGCGCGGTTTTCGATCGGATCACGTCTGGATCTGGATCGAGAATCTGGCCCAGATCCTGGTCTACGGCTGGGCGTGCGCCGAGGCGCTGCTCTACTACCGAAACGCGCGCAGACGGGTGGCTCACGGTCTCGCAGATCCCGTGCTGACCAACAAATTTGCACTCTGGGGGACCTATGCCGGCTGCTACGGAGGGGTGCAGATCCTTTTCCTCTTGGCGCTTGCGAGCCCGGACGGTTTTACGAACCTCGGCGCCGTCGATATCGCTCTGACACTGATTGGAATCGGCTCCCTCTGGCTGGCCTTCTTTCCGCACCGGCTCTACCTGGCATGGCTCCGCGGAGAGCTTTCTCCCCACCGCTGATCGCCGGATTCGCCTCGATATAGGTTAAGCTCCTGATCGCAAGCGCTTTGGCGATCCGGGGCACTCGCCCCGGATCGCCAAACGCAAGAACAGTTGGCCCGAATGGATCGGTGAAGGTGGTACCTGCATCGACTGCGAAGGGCTTTGCGCCCGGCACCCAACGCAATTGCTTGGGACTGGGAAAGCAATTGGGCGGAGCCGAAACGTGAACGAAGTGGCCTTGCTGATCGGGTTGCTCGCCCTACTCCTCGTGCTGGGTGCGATCGAGAGCGTCGTTCATGCCCGCAATCTTCGGCGCATCCCAATTCGCATCCACGTCAACGGAACACGCGGCAAGAGCAGTGTCACGCGACTCATCGCTGGCGGTCTTCGCGCCGGAGGGATCGTGACGTGCGCCAAGACGACCGGTACCAAGGCGGCGATGATTGTGCCCGATGGCTCGGAATATCCCATCTTTCGCTCAGCCGGACCGAACATCATCGAGCAGGTGCGGATCGTCGACACGGCCGTCGCCGTTGGCGCGCAGGCCCTGGTGATCGAGTGCATGGCGCTTCAGCCGATCCTTCAGAGTCTTTCGGAACTTCGCCTGATCCGAGCGACCCACGGCGTCATCACGAACGTTCGCCCCGACCATCTCGACGTCATGGGGCCGGGCGAGCGGAATGTCGCCGACGCGTTCGCGGGCATGGTTCCAGTGGGCGGCACGCTCTTCGTGTCGATGGAAGACCACCTCGAGACCTTCGAAGGAGCCGCGCGCGATCGAGATAGCGAGCTGGTCGTGATTACGCCCGATCAGGTTGCCGGGGTGAGCGACGCCGAGATGCGCGGATTCAGCTATCTCGAACATCGGGAAAACGTCGCGCTCGCGCTGCGCGTTTGCTCGGAATTTGGCGTCGAACGCGGCGTTGCGCTTCAGGGTATGTGGAGCGCCGCACCGGACCCCGGAACGCTCACGGTTCACGAGGTGGAGTTCTTTGGCCGCCGTTTGTACTTCGCCAACGGCCTCGCTGCCAATGATCCCGATTCGACCGGGCTCATCTGGCGCGCGGTTCTCCAGCAATTCCCGGACGTTTCGCGGCGGATCGCGCTCTTCAATTGCCGCATCGATCGCCCGGAACGGTCGCGGCAGCTCGGGGAGGCTTGTGTCGACTGGCCGAGCGCAGATCAATATGTGGTGATGGGGACCGGAACGTATATCTTCGCGCGCGCTGCCACCAAGAAAGGGCTCGACGTGCGCAAGCTCGTTATTGCAGAACACGAGGAGCCGAGTGCGATCTTCGAGACCCTGCTCGAACACGCGGGCGAATCGGCCCTGATCATGGGAATGGGAAACGTCCACGGAGGCGGCGAAGAACTCGCACGCCTCTTTCGCAACCGCGGCACGCGGAAGGATCTTCAAGCATGGACCTGAATCTTTTGGCGCTTTCGATTGGAATCGGGCTCGGGGTCAGTCTGTTCTTCTCCGAACTCTTTGGTTTGGCCGCTGGGGGCCTGGTCGTGCCGGGATACATTGCGCTGTATCTGACACGGCCCCTCGATGTCGCGGCCACCCTGATCGCAGCGCTGCTGACGTTCTTCCTGATTCGAATTGCGTCGAGTTTCGTGATCATTTACGGACGCCGCCGCACCGCATTGATGATTCTCGTAGGGTACGTGGCCGGTGTGTTCATGAACGGCGCGTTGACAGCGCTTTACGAGGTCGGCGCGGAATCGATCGCGCCGGGCCGGTACATGATGGAGGCCGGTGTGATCGGCTATATCGTGCCCGGTTTGATCGCGATCTGGCTCGATCGACAGGGAGTCGTTCCCACTTTCGCGGCGCTCGTCACGAGTGCAGTCGTCGTACGTCTCTTGCTGATCTTGCTCGTGCCCCAAGAGCTCCAGTGGTTCGAAGCCACGCCGGATCTCACATCTGAAATCGAAGAAGTGGTCCTGCAATGAAACGCATCTACTGGCGACCCACGGGTGTCTCGACGAACGAGCTATTGGTCATTGCCGCGATCGCATTGGCCGCGATCGTCGTCGTCGAGGCCTTCCCCGAGCGAACGAGCGAGCTGTATCTGAAGCAGATGTTGGAGGCGTCACAGCTCGCGAACGAAGGGATCGAGGTGATTTCAAGCGAGAGGAAGCGTCGCAAGATCGAGATCGATCCGATCGCCGACCCCACGGGATCGGGTCTGATCGGTATCGCGATGAGCGAAGTGACGAGCAACGCGGGCAATCTGCTCGCGAAGCAGACCACGATCAATCCCAATTGGGCAGCGGTCGCGGTACAGCTTCTGCGGGAGGCAGGTGTTGGGGAAGGCGACACGGTCGCCGTAGGACTCTCGGGCTCGTTTCCGGGCATGAACCTCGCGCTCTACGCAGCCATGGAGACACTCCACCTCGATCCGATCGTGATCTCGAGCGTCTCCTCATCGCAATGGGGCGCGAACCATCCGAAGTTCCTCTGGTTGGATATGGAGCGTTTGCTCTCCGAAAAGAAGATCTTCGCGATTCGATCGGTGGCCGCATCACTCGGTGGTGCCGAAGATCGCGCGACGAGCCTATCGGACGAAGGCCTCAGGTTGCTGCGCCGAGCGATCACCCGGAGCAAGCTGCCCGTGATCGAACCCGAGAACTACGCGGAAAGCGTGGTCGAGCGAATGGCAATCTATGCTGAACGCGCGGGAAACAAGCCGATTCGCGCCTACATCAACATCGGTGGAGGCACCTCTTCGGTGGGTACCCGGCGCTCCAAATTTGCGTTTCAGCCCGGGGTCAATCGCAGGACGCCGCCGCGTGCCGCGCTGATCGATTCAGTGATGGCCCGCTTTCTCGACGAGAAAATTCCCGTCATCCACTTCCTCCAGGTGAATCGGATGGCGCACCGCTATGGACTTCCCATTAGTCCACAGGTACGCCCCCCGGTCGGTACCGGTCAGGTGTTTCTCCAGCGGCGCTACAACCCCTGGCTCGTGCTGGGAGCGCTCTCGCTCGTGATCGGCAGCCTCTTCTTGTTCATCCGTTCGGGCCGTGGCCGCATGGCGCTCGAATCGAGGTACAAGCGGGAGAGAAGAATCGAACCGACGCTCTAGATCGGGTCGTCGAAGAAACATCCGCGCGACTGCATCCCAACGATGGGGGTCGGTTCCTGACAGCGAGGAATCGGCTTCGCGCCTATCGGCGGGTCAACGTGTGACCGAATGCCGTTCCCTCCGGAAGCGACGACAATTCGAGCCATCCGGATTCGCGCTCGCTGCGAACACGCACCACGACGGCCGTCGCATCGAGCGAAGGGGTGCGTCGGTGGGCGGCGCTGACGATTCGACTCGCCAGCAATCGGGGTGTCAGGTCACCCGCAATGCGGACGACATCTCGGTCCTCGACGACTGATTCTGCACCATCGGTGCACAACACAATCGTGTCCCCTGCTTTGAGATCCAGCGAGAATACTTCGAAATCACCGTCTTTGCGCTCGCTGCTCGCGATCGATTCTGTGAGTTCGTGATCCAATGTGAGTTGATGGCAGCGATCGTTGCGAATGATATAAGCGCGACTGTCGCCGCGGTGCCCAACCACGCCATGCCTTCCGTGCGCGAGCAGCATCGTGATCGTCGTCGCAAGGCCGAGTTGTTCCGGATCATTTCGTTCGGCGTTTGCCACCGCGGCGATTGCGTGATTCATCGCTCTGACGACGATATCGAGTGCTACCCGACCTTCGCGAAGATTGGGTCCGAAGTCCTCCTTGGCGCGCTCGACGAAATCCTCCAGGGCATCTACAGAAATGCGCGCAGCGACTTCTCCCGCCGGCGTTCCGCTGGCGCCGTCGCAAACGACGTAGAGCCCCAACCCTTCTTCAACGAGAAATGCGTCCTCGTTGTGGACGCCGTCTTTGCCGGCGCGCGACGCTCCTGAGCCTTCGATACTCACGGGTTCAACCCCCGATCGGTTTTCGCAGTGCCGATTCGATCTTCGATTGATAGACGAAGAGCGCGGCAATGTCCAACACCTCGATAGGGTCGTCGTTCGAACCCAGACGCCTTTCCTGTTTTTCTCGTTCGCGAAGAGACCACAATCGCGCCACCGATGGAAGGGTTTGCCGAAAGGCTGCGTCTTGGGTCCGGCTCGATTGTAGGGGAAGCCAGCTCTGTTCTGGAATTGACCTATCATGGATGTCCGGCCTCATCGGGCGGACTTCGGGGAAAGATTCCCGGGATCGGATGTCTCGTCGCAATCTGGTTTGCCCCGCCTTCGAGGCCTGGTGTGGTTCCAGTGCGGGATGGGAGTCGATCGAGATGAGTGTCAGGCCGACGTTGGGATTGGTTCTGTCCGGGGGTGGCGCGCGAGGCATCGCCCATGTGGGTGTGATCGATGCGCTGCGCAGTCACGGGCTCGAGCCGGATTGCATCGCCGGATCGAGTTCGGGTGCCATCGTGGGCGCACTGGCGGCTGCGGGCCACCCGACGGAGACGATGATCGAGTTCTTCCAAAGGGCCAGCCCGTTTCGGTTCTCGGCTGTCACCGTGCGCAAGGCGGGAATCCTGGACACCGGCAAGGTGGTGGAGAGTTTTCGTGAGTACTTCCCGGAAGATTCCTTCGAAGCGCTGAAGATCCGACTCTTTCTTACCGCGACGGACATCGTCAACGCCCGGCTCAAGATCTTCGAATCCGGCCCCCTCATCCCCGCGATTCTGGCCTCATGCTCGATGCCCATGGTCTTTACACCCACTGAGATCGACGGACGCTGGTACGTGGACGGGGGCGTGCTCAACAACTTCCCCATCGAGCCGCTGCGCGGCCGTTGCGACGTCGTGTTGGGCCATTACGCGAGCCCGCTGCGACGCGTGCAGCACGACGACATCGACGGTGTGCTCGCCGTCTCGGAGCGCGCGCTGGAAGTGGGCATGCATTTTACTTCGAAGGAGAAGTTTCACGAGTGCGATGTGATGCTGCGCTGTCCGGAGCTCAATCGGTACGGCCTGTTCGACACCAAACACCACGACGAGATCTTCGAACTGGGTAAGCGAACCACTCTGGCTGCGATGGACTCGATCAAACAGGCGCTCGACGCCGTCATCTGAAGCCGGCTCTGCAGCAGTGCCCGCGTCCCTCAGGCTGGTCGCGCGGGTCTCCGACGGGTCTTTCGACGCGTAACGAGTTCGCGTCTCGCTCGCTCAGCGCTCTTTAGGCGGGCACCAGATTCTTCGCCAGCTCGACGGCGCCAGGAGCGTCCGAGCTGTAGCCATCGGCGCTGATCTTGATCGCGAAGTCCTGATTGACGGGGGCGCCGCCGACGATGAGCCGGGCACCCAGGTTCGCCTCTTTGAACCTGCCGACGCAATCCGCCATCACCGGCATGGTCGTGGTCAACAGAGCGGACATCGCTACGAGTTGGGCGCGGTTCTCGCCTGCAGCGTCGAGGAACGCCTTTGGGTCCACATCCACGCCGAGATCGACGACCGTGAACCCGGCACCCTCGAGCATCATCCCGACCAGGTTCTTGCCGATGTCGTGCAGGTCCCCCTTGACGGTGCCGACGATGACCGTGCCCCGAGGCTTGATGTCGGCCTCCACGAGCAGAGGTCGCAGCACTTCGAGACCGATCTTCATGGTCTCGGCGGCGCGCAGCATCTCGGGGACGAACAGCCGCCCCTCGCTGAACTGGTTGCCCACTTCTCCCATGGCGTTGATCAGGCCCTGCTCCAAGATGGCGCCGACGTCCGTCTTGGCATCGATTTCGGCCTGAACGAGATCGGCGATCTCGCCGCGCTTGAGCTGCAGGATGGATTGGAAGATGTCCTCTATCGACATGGGGTATCCTTTGATTGGTTTCGCTTCATTTCAGTTCTTCGTCCGCTCTCCGCATGATCTCGTCGAGCTTTCCGATGACGTCGTCGGGCAGTGGGTTCTTCTGCGGCGTGGCGAGAATCTCTTCCACCCGCTCCCTGGCCTTGGAATAAGTATCCGATCTTCCCAGATCTACCCAGCGCTCGAAGGTGTGGCGGTCGAACAGCTTCGGGGTGTAGAACTCATCGCTCCGGCACGCCTCCAGCGTGCTGTCCTGCATCAGGAAGTGACCGCTCGGTCCCACCTCGGCGATATCGTCGAAGAGATTCCTCGCGTCGTCGAAGTCGATCCCTTCCCTCATGCGATTGCAAAGACCGCCGATCTCCTCGTCGACGACGATCTGCTCCAGGCAGAGCAACCCACTCGTCTCGAGACATCCCGGTCCCTGCACGAGATCCGCGCCGCTGAGTACCAGGGGCATCGTGGTGAGCAGCTTCTCCATCACGGCCTGAGGGCCGGGTTCCTTGGCGTCCGTTTGGCAACCCTGTTGCGTGTTGGGCAGGCCGTAGAACCGCGCCATTTCTCCCCGTGCCGCCGTCATGAGCACCATTTCCGGCGAGCCCTCGAGGAACCCTCCGCTTGCGAAGTCGGTGCTGCCCGAGGCGTCGCCGAAGATCAGGGGCGTGCCCGGGTGGGCCATCTGGAAGAGCACCAGCGACGAGAGGGCCTCGGCGTTACCCATCGAGATGTTTGAAAACAGGCTGCACGGTCCAGTCGATCCGGTGCACGGCATCGGATAGATCAGGATCGGAGCCTCGAATTCGATCATGTCCAGGTAGGCGTTGCACATCCCGCCTTCGTGCACCAGTGGCGCCAGCGTGCAATACGTCACCGAATAGAGTTTTCTCTCCTTGACGGCGTCTTCGCTGCCCAGGATCGCCGCCATCGCCTCATAGATGTAGGGCACCTCCTCCGGCTCGCCGAATTCGTCCTGAACGTGCAGGGAGCTGTTCATGAAAGAGTGGAGGATCAGGCGGATGGCGTTCGAATTCGGCGTGTCTCCCTCAACCATCGAGTGGGGCCACACCACGGAACTCAGCTCCATCTCGTCGAAGACCCGCATGGCATCGTTGTTGTCCTGCAGCGTGGCGTATCTTCTCTCACCGGTCTTGAAGTCACGCGTGAACACGCCGCCCAGATCGAGCACGTAGCCGGTGGTCGGGCGCGGCAGGGCGACGTCGCGCGCGGGATCCCGGCCACCTAGCACGAACGATTTCGGGGCGGTCTTCAGCGCCTGCTCGACCATTTCAGCGGGGATCTTCGCGATGCCCGCGTCTTGGTCGACCTTGGCGCCGTTGTCTTGCATGATCTTCAGCGCCCGCTGGCTCAGGAACTTCACACCCACCTGTTCGAGGATCTTGAGGCTCTCCGCGTGGACCCTGTGCTTCTCGTCCTCGGACAGGATTTGACACTGTACGCGCATGATTCGATTCTCCCTTTGCCCGGTCGCCAGCTGCAATTGTGGTGCCAGCACACCGCACCAGCGCAATCCACGGGTCGCGCCATCCGGTGCGATGGGCACGGTGTAGGTTGGTATCACGGCAGATGTGCAGACTAGTTTCGCTGAAGCCTTTGCGCCAATTGGTCATGGCTCTACAGTGGCTGAGTCATTCTGCCTCAGTACAACCTGATGGAATTCCGCGGATATTTTCACCAGTCAGATCGGAATTCAGCGGCCATTCTTTTCGAAGATCCGCAGATCGCCTCGTCTCCTCAATGGGTGTCCAGACGCACGCGGCCTATCACTGGATCGCCTGTCAGAAACACGAAATGTGGTCGATGCGCGCCTTCGGTTTCGAGTCAGTCGTCGTCGTCCTCGAAGTGTCGGCCCGGACTCGATGGACTCGCTGTCCCAGCGTCGCCGATGTAGGCGTTGGCTGCACCGTGTTTGTAAACGAGTTCGCCCCCCAACCGGCCGACTGAGACGCCCGCCGCCAAAACGGCGATCGACGCGAGTGTGCCGGCGACGCGACCCATGGAGCCATTGCGCCGGGGAAGCAGACCCGCCGCGTTGATCAGCAGGCCGATTCCCGCGAGGATGAGGAAGCGCTCGGCCGCTTCTTCGTGCTCCTCGATGTGCTGTTCCGCGACGACACGCTCGACGCGCTCAGCTTGCTCTTCCCCCGTCTCGAGCGCCAGCCAGCCGAAGCCGACGAGCAACGCTTGCAGGAGTACGATGAGAGACCAACTCCGCGGAGGGAGGAATTCCTTGTAGATCAACCAGATGCCCAGGATGGCGAAACCCGGGATCAGGATCGCTAGCGCGATGGGCAGATGAACCATGGCGGGGTGGAGCGGATCGGGCAGCATGGATGACTCCTCCGGTTGGGCACTTGCAGCGTAGGTTAGGTGGTGGCGAGCGTCAGTCCATCCGACAAATGTCGCAGGGGATATCTGGTAGCCTTGGGACGAAGGGAGACCGGGTGGGTACGACGGATGTCGGGGGGCGTTTTCGGTGGCTTGCGACGGCCCTTCTCGGCGCCATCGCGGTGGGCGGCGCCGTGGATCTGGCGCTGGACCGGCCGGCGACCTTTTGGAGCGTCCACGTTCTATTCGAAGTTTCGCTGCTGACGCTCTCTCTGGGCGCGGTCGCATACCTCTGGCTCGGGTGGCGCGACGTGGGCCGCAAGCTGGAGCAGACGCGCGACGAACTCGCGGCACGCGGCGCCGAGCGCGATGTCTGGTGCGCCCGGGCCGAGAAGCTCCTGCGGGGGCTCGGCGAGGAGATCGACCACCAGCTCCGCGAGTGGGGACTGACTCCCGTCGAGCGCGAGACCGCCTTGCTTCTGCTCAAGGGCTACGGGCACAAGGAGATTGCCGCGCTTCAACAGAAGAGCGAGCGCACGGTGCGCCAGCACGCCGTGGCGGTGTACCGGAAATCCGGACTTTCGGGGCGCGCGGAACTCTCGGCCTTCTTCCTCGAGGATCTCCTGCTTCCAGTCGATGGGGTTTGAGGCAGCCGCCGGTGCCCGCGTGAAATTGGCTGGCTAGTGAACGACCCGTCTGCCATTCAACGGCTGAGGTCCGCGTGCGTCCTCACCGATGATTGCCACGAACTTCTCCACCTGTTCTTTGGATACGGAGCCGATCGCTTCGACGACCAGCCAGGTAACCCCTTCGGTGCACGGAGGTGTGGTGAGCGAACCGCTGTAACGGTAGTGGGCTGTGTTTTCGGGCATGATCTCGAGGCTGGCGGTCAGCGTCTCGAGGGCCTTGCTCATCCCGACTTTCGCGGGTGCAGAGGCTTCGATCGTCGCGATGCCGTCACTTGGAGCGCCCTCGCGAAACAGGACGGCGACGACCGCGAGCTCGCCCCGATCGTTTTTGTGCACGAAGTGTGCCTCCAACGCGAACGACTCCCCCTGGATCCGATGTTCGCTGGGGCTGTGCAGATGAAACTGGAGCAGCTCGAATGTTTGTCCGTCGAGATCGAGCGAATTGTCCGGGCCCGCGTTGATCTGGAGCGTGTGGCCGTTGTTCACGATGGCGGTCGTCGACCCCCGGTAGGCGAGCGCGATCGGAACCAGGTCCGTGTCGATCGGATCGACGATGTCGATAGGCGACTGGCTCTTGCCCTCCCTGCAAGCGACGAATGCTTCCGAGAGTTCGCCCCAGTGCTCGGGTCCGTGCTTGCCCGAATACGTCCAGTGAACTTCCTGTTCAGCCAGGGCGTTACCAGCGAAGACCACGAGAACGAGAAGCGGGAATGCGATCTGCCGCATGAATGGTTCCTCTTGGGTTTCAGGTGGTTCGGATCGCGAGCTGCACGCTTTTCGATTCGAGGCGCAAAACGCTATCAGCCCGTCTGTGGGCGTGCAAATGCCGCTCGGCCGCGAAGCCGCCGACGCATTCCTGGCGCAAGCTTTGCGCGATCAATACTCGAGGTTGGCGCCGAGCAAGCGGAGCGCGACATCGTGGAGCCGTGCGCGGCGACCGGTGCGGTTTTCGGTCGCGTCGGCGGACGCGTTGATCGCGGTGCCCGCGCGCACGCCGATCCAGCGCAGCGGTTCGGGCTCCCAACGCGGTGATCGGTGGCCGACCCACGGCAGTTCGGTCAGCGCGCTCTTGCGGTCCAACAGCAGGTCGCTGAGGGTGCGCGCGGCCAGATTGCTCGCGGCGACACCGTCACCCACGTAGCC
>JAHEEJ010000092.1:5345-11445 GCA_024640705.1 Deltaproteobacteria bacterium | reverse complement strand
AACCGGGACACGAATGGGAACCCGAGAGGGGCCGCTGAAAGTGGGAGCCATTTCCCACCACGAATTGCCCCATAATTGCCTATGGCCGTTTTAACTGTCAAGCGAAAAGATGACCGCGCGGTGAGGGATAGAAGAAAAATGAGGGGCTTTGGGCGCCTGCGACGACAGGCCTGATGCCCCGGGGGGCATCTGGGGATTCCACTATTGACCTCGGTGACGGAAATTGGCCCGATCTGGGCGATGCGTGAAACCTTCGCGGCCCCGTCCATTACCGTAAGTACTTGAACCAAAAAACGAAAACCCCGGACGGTCGCAGTGGACCGCCCGGGGCTCCGATCGCAGCGCGATCGAATTCGTTTTTCAGGCTCGGACGACTAGCGCCCCCGCATCCGGTAACCCACTCCGAGGAGTGAGACACCCGCGATCAGCATCGCCCAGGTCTGCGGCTCCGGAACGAACTTGATCCGGAGGATGCCAACACCGCCCGTCTCGAAGTTCACCGCGGGCTGCAGCCAGCGGGTGAGCACCGGCGTCACCAACTGGATCGTGCCCTTGCCGGTGGGGGTGGTCGCATTCCGGTTGTCGAAGCCTTGGGTGTAGTGGACCGTCTTGTGCGGGCCACGCCCCGTAGCGGTGAGTGTCACACTGCCCGTCGTCCACGGGAAGCGCGAACCCTCGACGTCGATCGTGCTCGTCGCCATCAGGGCCGTGTGGTAGTAGTAGGCCTTGAAGGTCACCACGTAGCCGTTGGTGACGACACCTGCCTTCGTCGGCGCCGCCGTTCCAATCGCGTCATAGCGCCAGTCGTTCTCGCCGAGCGAGCAGCCGCCGTTGCGGAAGTAACAGACCTTGGTCGTCAACGCGCCCAACATCGTCATGGTTCCACCGAACTTGGCGGCACCTTCCGTCACCCTCATTCTCGCGATGGTGTTGGCACCCTGCTTCTTCAAGATCGTGAAGTCACCCGGTCCAGAGCCTGGGCCGAAAAAGCCCGCCTGGTTGCGTAGCGTCGCGTACGTGTAGCTGTACACGTAGGGGTAGAGGGCCGCGAACTCACCGACCACGCCCGTCGCCCGGATGCCCGAAGCGCCGGTAGCCGGAGCTCCGGGGAAGTTGAATCCGCCCTTTTGAGTCCCTGTCGTGGTTGCGCTCAATGTTCCGGTGATTGGATTACCCGCCTGCACCAGGCCCTTGCCGCCGGGTGTCGCTCCCGTGCTGGTCGAGGTGCAGAAAGTGTCATTGGGCTGACCGCCGGTGGTGAAAAACTTGGGGTTCCGGTAGAGCGGCGGAATCTTGCCTCCCTTCATCCCGGTGTAGACCGGCGTTTCGCCCTTGGCCACGCGCGCGGTCGTTCCGTTGCCCTGCCAGTTGGCCCATGGCGCGCAGAACGGGCTCACGCCGTCCTGAGTGCCAGCCAACGGTTGGAACATGCCGGTTCCGTTCGTCGGCGTTGACCAGAACGGGCAGCGCGGCTGAACATCGTTGCACTGGATGCTCTGCGGCATTCCGAAGGCGCCGTAGACCTCCGACTCGGCCGCACCATTGCCGCAGTACGGGTTCGCTCCGCCCGTTGCCGCGAGCGAACATTCGTTGCCGAATGACTTGACGGTCCAGGAGCCCTCGAAAAGCTGGTTCCCAGCCTGGGCAGTCGTGGCGACGGCGATACCGACGCTTAACAGGCCGACCATTAACAGTCTGTTGATGAATAACATGTCTGTGGACCTCCGATAGGACTGGGGGGCGCTCGCAGAGTCGACTCCCATCATGTAAGCGGGTCCGATATCCCTCGATAGGGTCTAAAGTCCCACGCTCACTGAAGAGATCGGCAGACCAAAGCCGGCAATCAAGCGATCTGTAGAGCAAAAAGGTGATCGAGGTCGCTTTTTTGGGGATCAGCCGCAACCGGGACGGAAATTTGCGGCACGGCCGGAATCTTCGGCAAACCACGGCCGATTCCCCATGGGAGATTCAACCCATGGTGGCCAGGGGCCTGCTTGCGCGACTTACTGATCCCCCGGGGTCGCGAGCGCGCTGACCAGGCTGAGGCAATCGGCTCGCCGCGCTACAGCTCGATCGATGGGCTTCATTTGGATGGGGGGCCGGGTCGATGCGCCCGCGCTCGACCCGCGAAGGCCAGCGGCTGCCCGGCGACCTTCCACCGGCGGCGCGGATTCGTGCCCGCGGCCAATCTTTCTATACAGTGACCGCCGCTCATCGAGTGGCGCACTCTCACCCGGAGGCTTGCCGGTCAATGAAATGGACAGCTGTCATCTTCGTCGCGCTCGCGCTCGCATTGAGCTTCTGGCTCGGACGCGCGACGGCCCCGGTTCTCGAGACCGAGCTTGCGAGCGTGGCCTCGTTCCGACAATCGCTCGAAGATCCAGACTGGCTGACGCGCACGCATCGATTCAGCTCTTTCCTGGTGGGCTTGAGTCCGAAAAACCTGCCGGAGGCCCTCGAGGCTCTCGAACCCCAGCTGCCGTGGCTGCTCACCGACGAATTCCGGCTGCTCATGCTCGCCTGGACGCGATTCGATGCGATCGGGGCCTTCGAGCAGGCGCAAGCCTGGCCGCCGCAGATCCGCCGCAATGCGGGCGGTGCCGCCATGTACGCCTGGGGTTTCCGCAATCCACTGGAGGCCGTGCGCGCACTGAGTACGGTCGAGGACGCCGACTTGCAGGAGTTCTGGGGGGCGCGCCTGCTGGCCGGATGGGCGCATGGCGACTACCGGGACACTGCGAGCGACTACATCGCCAAGTTGCCCGAAGGCCCGATCCGACTGTCGTATCTCGGAACGCTTGCATGGGAGATTTCAAAAGAGGGTCCCGAGGCGGTGATGCGCTGGGCGGAAGGAGTGCCCGACGACCCGCCGCGCTTCAAGGCGGGTGTCTTCCTCAAGGCGACCAGCACCCTGGCCGGGGTCGATGCCCCCCTGACCGCGCGTTGGCTGGGCGACCACCTGGATCACGACTACGTGGATGACGCGCTGATGATCGCGGCCGGCAGTTGGGCGACGAACGATGGCCTCGCAGCCATGAACTGGCTAACCGGACTCCCCGCTGGCGAGAAGCGCGACACTGCAGTGAGAACCGGCTTCAGGGTCTGGTTCAATCGCTCGCCGAGGGAAGCGGAGGACTGGCTGAAATCGGTCAGTCCCGAATTCGCCGTCGACCCCGCGGTGCAATTCATGGTCGAGCGGACTCGAGAGAATAGGCCGGCGGTTTCGCGCATGTGGGCCGCGCGCCTCGCGAGCAAACCGTAGTGTGATCGCTGCCGTCGAGCCGCGCCGCTCAGCGGCTCGGCGACCCCGCTACGGGATCGACTGCGAAATCTCGCCAGCGCGCGCAGGATCGACCACCCCGACACCCTGAAGCACCGTGTAACTCGCATTCGTCGCAAGCGCCGGCAGCGTCTGTCGCTCGCCATTCGGCCAGATGATCTGCACGTCCACCATACGCGATGGCCCGACTCCGAAGTGTTGCTGTTTGGGGTTCATCGACAGATAGCCCGAGCCGCCCTGCACTTCGCGTCGGACGCGCGTTCCATCTCCGAGCGTCACGACGATCCGCGCGCCGATGGCATCCCGACTGCTGCGCAGGTCGGGTTCGACGGCAAACCACTCCACGAGCCAACTCGGCGCGCGATCTCCCCACTCTGCGATCCAGCGTCGAGCCTGCACACCGAACCACCTCCAACCGCAGTCGGCAATCGTTTTACAGGCTGCATCCGGGTTGCTCGAGCGGTCGGGATCGCCGATGAGCCGGATCTTGATCCAGCCCCCTCCCCGCTTTTCGGCGATGTTGCGCAAGAACGTGGCCGGTGCGTGGAAGTTGTTCACCGCGATGTCGAGATCGCCGTCGTCGTCGTAGTCGAGGTAGGCGGTGCTTCGCGAGTTCACCGCGTAGTTGGCACCGCTGCCGATCGAAACGTCCTTGAGCGTTCCAGCATCGTTGAGGAAGAGCACATTCGACTCGCGACGGTGATCGAGCAGGAGTTCGCGCGTTTCTCGATTGGGATCCACCGGCCGGTAGACCATCGAGAACGTATTGTAGTCGTTGGTTCCGTTGACCAGATACAGGTCGTCATCGCCGTCGTGGTCTAAATCGAGGAACTCGGCGTCCCACGCCCAGCCGGTAGAACGCAAACCGCGCTCGAAACCCTCGAACGGCACGTATCGGTCGAGCCGGCCCTGTTCGAGGTGGGACAGGTAGAACATGTTCGATTCCTTGGTCAGCATCCCCGACATTGAACGCAGATCGAAATCGATCGGAGTGTTCGGATCGGGAAAGACGTATTTGTCGTCCTTCACGAGCATGGCGAGGTTCGAGATGTAGATATCGGGGAAATCGTCGTCGTTGAGATCGGTGATCGCGACGTTCATCGAGTGGTAGGCCTTGATGACCCCGAGGGCTGGAGCCGCGTTTTCGAACTTTCCGGCGCCCAGATTTCGAAGGAACGCATTTCGACCGTAGTCGTTGGCCACGATGATGTCCTGGCGTCCATCCCGATCGAAGTCGACGTGCGATACCGCCTGACCCCAGCCCACGTCCGCTGTACCGCTGCCCTCGGTCACGTCTTCGAAGTGCAGGCCGCCCAGATTGCGGAATAGTTTGTTCGGCAACGCGTTCTGGTTGTTTCGATCGACGGTCGGGACCTCGCCGTGAAGGTAGTCACCGAAGTAGGCGATATAGACGTCGAGGAGACCGTCCGAATCGAAGTCGAAGACCGCCGCAGGTCCCCCGACGAGCCCCTCGCCTCCAAGCCCCGAGTCTTGCGTCACGTCCTCGAAGCGCGCACCGCCGACGTTGCGGTAGAGGCGATGATTGTCGTTCGCATAGGTGATCAAGATGTCCTGGCGCCCATCGTTGTCGAAGTCCGCGATGATCGGATTGCGGGCTTCAGCCTGGCTGCCGTCCGCGCGCAACCAATCGATCCCAGCTTCCGGAGTCGCATTGGTAAAGGCCCCGCGGCCGTCGTTCAACAGCAACGCATTGCCCGCTCCCCCGACGAACAGCAGATCGATGTCGGAGTCTCCATCGACATCCTCCGCGGCGACTCCACCACCCGAGAACGTGGGCGGCGTTTTCAACTGTTTGTGGCGGAACTCTCCCAGCCAGGTCGACGAGCGGTGGTTGAAAACGACGCCCACCTCGGCAGTGACATCGGTAAAGAAGGCCGTTGCGTCGGCCTCCCCGTTGGCTTGCCCGCGCCCGCTCTGGGTTACAGCGGATTGGATCCGACCTTGTGTCTCGGAGGTCTCGGGAGCCGCGTGGTGCCGGCTGGCGCGCTCGCGGATGACGGGTACGGCCGCCTCGATATCGCTGGGCCGGATGCGGACCGTGGTACCGCTTTCGCGCGCGATGACTCCCGCCACGCGCAGGAGAAGCACACCGTATTGCGAGATGCCCTCGGCGAGAACCTCTGCCGCGAAGGGGTCTGGCAGGATCGAATTCGACGGCGCCTCGTGAGCCGCGTGCCGAAGAGATCGCCAATGGGCGCCGAAGTCCCGGAAGGAGTCGCAGTCGAAGGCCTCGAGGATGACCTGCTCGTCGTGGGCGAGCCGGCCAAAGACGTAAACGTCCTCGAACTCGTCGATCTCGTTCGGGATGAACTGTTGGGCGGCGGCCGCGGCTTCGACGATCCGGATCAGCGGATCGCCGGCTGCGCGGGCCCGTCGGTCGGCCTCGCGCAACAGATCACTCGCGAACGCATCGAGCTCCTGGTCGAGGGTGGCGACGAGCTTACGGCGCTCGTCGATCATCGACGATACGGGCTGCCGCGCATAGAAGCGGCTGATGTTGAAGACGAGAAGTCGAATCTCATCGCGATCTTCGAGTTGATTGTATTTGCGATAGGCGGCGACCTTGCGCTCGACGATCTCGTCGAGGAGCGCGAGCGTCCGGGCGCGTCCCTCAGCGGTTGCGGGCACCTCGACGCGATCCGTCGAATCGGACCTTGCAAGATTCTCGTCGGTGTCCGGAAGGAGCTGAGCCCACGCCTCTCTCAACACCGGCTCGCCAATCTCGTAGTCGCTTCGATCGCGCGCCGCGCGATCAGCGAGCGCCAACGCACTCAGGGCGACGATGTCGAGGGTTTCGCG
>JAHEEJ010000092.1:0-5245 GCA_024640705.1 Deltaproteobacteria bacterium | reverse complement strand
GCGAAGGTGATTCCCGCCTTCGAGCCGAAGAGGAGGTTGGCGATCGCCACTGCGAACAGAATTCGTTGCATCACACCTAGCATTCGAGGGATCTCGCCAGAAACCTTTCTATTGCGGCATCTTAGCAGCGCACGACGGACGATCGCGGCGGCTTCCGCTCAAGGGTAGACCCACGCGCCCTCGCGACAAGTCGCACCGAAAAGGCCCCGCAAGATAACGGGCTCGATTCTGGACTCCCCTGCGCGCAAAGGGATATAATCGTCCCTAGCTCGATCACGAACCGACTACGGGAGAGGACACCATGCCGAATTTTGTCCACACCCAAAAGGCCGTGACTCGCCGCATGTGCACGGCCCTCGGATTTGCATTGCTCACACTCTGGCTTGCGGGACAGGCCTCTGCCAACATGCCACCGACCTCCGAGCCGGAAAGCGACACCACGACACTCGAAAACGGCCTGAAGCCAGTTCCGACCCGAGGGGCGGGGATGTTCTGGGTCCGACCCGGCGTCGACCTCCGCGCCTACGACCGGGTGGCGCTGCGACCGATCCGCGTCGAGTACAAGGAAACACCTCGACATTATCGGCTCGATCCGTCGTCCGCGGGTGTTCTTCTGACGGAGCGAGACCACGAGCGACTCCAGCGATCGTTCTACGACAGCTTCAAGACCGGGTTGGCGAGTGGGCCGGGGTTCGGCCCCGCATCGAAACCCGATCCGGGCTTGTTGTGGGTCTCGACTACGTTGCTCGACGTGGTCGTGCACCATAACAGTGCACCCAACACGAACGAACTGAACTGGATCCAGAATTTCGGTGAAATGACCTTGCGGGTCGAGTTCTCCGACAGCGTGACGGGCGAGCCGGTTGCGCGCTTCGAAGAGCGCCGGACGATCGGACCCTCAGGGGAGTTCATCGGCAGCGTCGTTCGCAAGGACCGCTCTTATTGGTCGTTTGTTCGCGCCAACTTCACCCGCTGGTCCGAACTCGTACGACAGCGAATGCACGAGCATCGCACCCAGACAGCGGGCTTCTGAGCGGGCGCTTGGCCGACCCCCGAAACCCGAACCAGTTCCCAGCAACCCCGTCGCGACCGCGCCGGTCACGGGTGGGCGGGCCGTAGCGCGGACGAAACAGCGATGAATCAAAGCGAGACCTCGGGCGAAGGGGCCCCCTCACGCCGCTTCGCGCTGCTGCTGCTGTTCTTTGTCGCGAGCGGCTGTGCGGCGCTGATCTACGAGGTGGTCTGGTTTCATCTGCTTCGGCTGGTCGTCGGCGCATCCGCCGTCTCCCTCGCAATCGTGTTGACGAGCTACATGGGCGGCATGTGTCTCGGCAGCCTGGCATTCCCGCGTTGGGTCTCCCCCCATCATCCCCCGCTTCGCGTCTACGCCTACCTCGAAGCCGCGATTGCAGCATTCGGCATCGCATTGCTGGTTCTGCTGCCACTGATCGGAAAACTCTATCTGGCGATCGTCGGTCACGGTGCGCTGGGAGTCGTGCTGCGCGCAGTGATCTGCCTGCTCTGCCTGCTGCCCCCAACGATCCTCATGGGCGCGACACTGCCCGCAATCGCGCGTTGCCTGAACACGACGCGCAGCGGAATGTCGCAACTCGGCCTGCTCTACATGGCGAACCTCGCGGGAGGTGTGTTCGGCTGCCTGCTCGCGGGCTTCTACCTGCTGCGGCTTTACGACGACACCGTGGCCACCTTGTTCGCAGTGTCGCTGAACGCCGGGGTGGCGGCGGTCGCCTATTCGATTGCTTCGCGCGACCGCTTTCGCGCGGTCGATGCCTCGAAGCTCTCGCTTCCCTCACTGGCCGATCATCGAATCGTCTATTGGGTCATCGCGCTTTCGGGTTTGACGGCACTCGGCGCGCAGGTCATCTGGACGCGCCTGCTGGGGCTGATCCTCGGCGGGACAGTCTTCAGTTTTACAATCATCCTCGCGATCTTTCTCACCGGCCTCGGGCTCGGTAGCAGTGCGGGATCCCTCGTGGCCCGGCACGTGCGGTCTCCGCGCGCCGCGCTCGGGTGGTGTCAGCTCGCGCTGGTGGCCGCGATTCCGCTGGCCGCACACATGATCACCGCAGAGCTCCCATACTGGAAGCTCAACCCGGACTTCGCTCACAGCCTCTTCCAGATCTTCTCCCACGACCTCGTTCGCAGCGCGGTCGCCATCCTGCCCGCCACCGGCCTCTGGGGCGCGAGCTTTCCGCTCGCGCTCGCGGCCGCAGCGGGCAAAGGGCAGGAGCCCGGCCACCTGGCGGGCGGCGTCAACGCGGCGAACACGATCGGCGCCATCGCGGGCGCCCTGCTCTTTGGTCTGGTGATGGTCCCCGCGTTTGGCTCGAGCGTCTCGCAGCAGGTTCTCGCGCTGCTCGCGGGGGGGTCGGCGCTGTTGCTACTCGGAGCGGGTCGTGGATCGGAATCGAGGCGCGAATTCCGGATACCGCGCGCACTCGCGGCGACCGCGGGGATCGCGGCGTTGGCAATCCTGATGATTCAACTGGTTCCTCCCGTTTCGGGTCGCGTCATCGCAGTGGGTCGGCGCGCCCACGACAGCGCCGTCGTGCTCGAGTCGATTCTTTTCGCCGGCGAGGGGCGAACCTCATCCGTGGCGGTCGTCGACTATCCGAGCACCCACTCGCGCAGCATTCACGTCGGCGGCAAAGTGATGGCTTCGACGGTTGCCGAAGACATGCGACTCCAGCGCATGATGGGACACCTTCCGGTACTCATGCACCCGAACCCCAAGACCGCCCTCGTGATCGGTTTCGGAGCGGGTGTGACCGCTGGATCCCTGGTCGTACATCCGGAAATCGAGCGCATCGTCATCTGCGATTTCGAGCCCCTGATGCCAGAGATCGGCGGCCGGTATTTCGCAGCGGAAAACTACAACGTCGTCGACGACCCCCGCGTCGAAGTGGTCGTCGACGATGCACGGCATTTCATCGCGACGACCCGGGAAAAATTCGACATCATCACGTCCGATCCACTCGATCCGTGGATGGATGGAGCTGCCGTTCTGTACACCGTAGAGTTTTACGAGTACGCGCGGAAGCACCTGAACCCGGGCGGCATCGTCGCCCAATGGTTGCCGCTCTACGAGACCGACGGGCCCAGCTTGAAGAGCGAACTCGCATCCTTTCTGGCGGTGTTTCCGGAAGGCACCGTCTGGAGCAGTCATATCCCCCGAAATGGCGGCAACGACCTCGTGATGATCGGCCAGGACGGTCCGATGAAGATCGACGTCGATCGGATGGCGACGAGAATCCGGCAGAACCCGCGGCTCGCGCAGTCTCTCGCGGACGTCGACCTCGGCTATCTCATCACACTGCTCGCCACCTACTTCGGTCGGGGACCCGATCTCACGGCGTGGCTCGAGGATGCGCAGATCAATCGCGAGCGAAGTCTGCGGCTTCAATACCTCGCCGGATTCTCACATGAGATCTACGAGGAGCAGGAGATCTATCGAGCGATGGCCGCCTACCGTCGCTATCCGGACGACCTCTTGATCGCCTCTCCCGAGATCAGGGAGCAGGTGCGGGCGCGTTGGTCCCAATAGCCTTCGGCGACTTCTCGAAACCGAGTCGAGCCCCCGTCCGGACGACTCTCGGTGCGCGGAAATTCGGGCGTCAAATTTCCGACGACGGACATTCACTACAGTACTTTTAAAACCACGTTTTACGAAAATGGCATGATTCTGATCGAGCCCAGCGGCGCAGGGCGAGCTTCCAAACTCTCTCAAGACATCGAAATATAAGGACATTTTACTGAACGCAGAGCGACTGCAAAAAACGCGAGCCGAATCTTCGTTGACCGACTTCGTTACCCCCTGCTAATTTTCAAGTTACATAACTGAGATCCAGGAGGTCGGCGAATGCGAACCATCGCGCTAACCACTCTGCTCCTAACTCTCGGAACGGCCCATGCAGACGACTTTGTCGTGACCGGCAACCCGGACGCGGACGAGTGCTACAGGGCTACCATGCTCCCCAACTCCGTCGCAGAAACCTCGATTAGCACCTGCAACACGGCCCTCAACACCCGACAAACGACCCGGAAGGACCGGGCGTCGATTCTGGTGAACCGGGGCATTCTGTACAACCACATGGGTGACTACGACGCGGCTCTCGCGGATTTCGAGGCAGCTCTCGAGCTGATCTCGGATTTCCCCGAGGCCTACATCAACCGTGGCAACGCGTATTTCTATACCGGCCAGGTTGAGCGGGCGATCGCCGACTACAACCGAGCCATCGCACGACGGTCCGCGAAGCGACACACGGCGTATTTCAATCGCGGATTGGCAAACGAATCCCGGAAGAAGCTCGACGCCGCTTTCGAGGATTTCGTCAAAGCCAATGAACTCAAGCCGGATTGGGTTCTCGCGGCCGGCCGTGTCGAGCACTATCGCCAGCAGGGATACGAACTGTCCCGCTGACGCAATTTCAATGGCGCATTTCGGAATCACCGATTTGCGCCATTGTTGCGTCTGGAGTTCGGCGCGGCAGGCGAGAATGAACAGCGTGCTCGCTGATTGACGACTTTTCCGCCCGCTGATGAACCACTTGAATCCGCCAACAACCGCCGAGCGGACCAACATCGTCATCGCGGGAGCTGGCCCCGGCGGCTTCGAGACCTGGGTGAGCGGTGGGAACGCGCGGGGGCGGCAATCTGCTTGCGCCGCGACTTCGACCGCGCGCTCTATCGATACGTCCTCGGCATGGCGGGCGCTGCATGCCGCAATTTCGCGCCGAAGCGCCGATTACGCGACCAGACGCTGCCGGACACACCCGCGCTGGGTGGGCATTCGGGCTGCGGATGGACGCGAGATCCACGCCAACTTCGTCGTTGTAGCCAACGGTGCGCATTCGACATGGACGACCGTCAAGGGCCCCAAACGCGCGATCCACACCATCACGATCAGCGGTCGCTGGGTTGGAAGCCATCGTATACGAGGCCGACCCAGACATCGGGTTTCATGAATCCCCCACCCCAGTCGGCGTCGAAATCCGCGGTGGGCTTTGCGGCGATGACTTCGTCGCGCGACCTGCCCGCTCGCACCATTGGCTCGATGCGATCGCGAACGGACGTGAGCATCCTGTGATAACGGTCCAGATCCGCTCTCATTGCGAGCGGTCCGTGGCCGGGGATGATGTGGGTTTTCCCATCGGAGCGTTCGAGGATCCGCTCGACTCCCTGGATCATGCCCACGAGGTTTCCGCCCGCACCGGTGTCGATGTAC
>JAHEEJ010000412.1 GCA_024640705.1 Deltaproteobacteria bacterium | reverse complement strand
TGGGACGACCGCATCACGGGGCGGCTTTCGGACTTCTGCACCGGGGCGGTGAAGATCCACATCGACATCGATCCCGCCGAGTTCAACAAGATCATCCGGCCGGACGTGTCGATCCTCGGCGACGCGAGGCTCGTGGTCGAAGACCTGCTTCCCCAGATCGAGATGGCGGATACCGCCGATTGGTTGGAGCAGTGCGACAAGTGGCGCCGCCTCTATCCGCTCAAGTACTCGAAGCAGGGAGGCCTGCGCGCGCAACACGTGCTCGACCGGCTCGACGCGCTCACCGGAGGCGATGCGATCATCACGACCGACGTGGGCCAGCACCAGATGTGGGCCGCGCAGTTCTGTCGATCGCGCTCCAACCGGCATTGGATCAGCAGCGGCGGCGCGGGCACGATGGGGTTCGGCTTCCCGGCCGCGATCGGCGCGCAGTTCGGAAACCCCGACAAGAAGGTCTGGGCGGTCGTCGGCGACGGCGGCTTCCAGATGACGCTTTCGGAACTCGCGACGGCGTTCATCCACAAGTTGCCCGTGAAGGTTCTGATCATCAACAACAACTTCCTGGGCATGATCCGGCAGTGGCAGGAGATGTTCTACGAGAACCGGCTCTCGGGTGCCGACCTCGAGGGAAATCCGGACTTCGTGAAGCTCGCCCAGGCCTACGGCATCAAGGCGCTTCGGATCCGGCGGCCCGCCGACGCGGATCGGATCCTGCGCGAGGCGCACGAACACGACGGACCCTGCGTGGTCGTCGCCGAAGTGGTCAAGGAAGACAACGTCTTCCCGATGATTCCGGCGGGCGCGTCGGTGAGCGAAATGCTGATCGAAAAACCCAAACACGCACTTGCGAAACCCAGCGGGAGCACATGAGATGAGCGCAGCAATCGAACTGCAGCCGGTTCCGCAGCAGATCCACACGATCTCGCTGTTCGTCAACAACGTGCCCGGCGTGTTGGTGCGGGTCGCACTCGTCTTTTCGCGGCGCGGATTCAACATCGAAAGTCTCGTGGTGAGCCCGAGCGCCGAAGGCCGCTTCTCGCGCATGACGATCACCTGCTCGGGCGAACCCGAAGTGCTGGAGCAGATCATCAAGCAGCTCGCCAAACTCGTGGACGTCGTCCACGCCGTCGACCACACCGGAGACTCCGCGTACGAGACCGAGATCGCGCTGATCAAGATCGAGGCGCCGCTCGCAGAGCGCACCGAAATCCTGCAGGTCGCGGAACACTTCAAGTCACGCGTGGTCGACTACGGGAGCGAATCGATGATCCTGCAGGCCTACGGCTCGAGCGAAAAACTCGACGCCCTGATCAGCCTGCTGCGCCCCTACTCGATCTCTGAACTCGTCCGCTCGGGCAAACTCCTGATGGCGAGAGGCAAGAGCACGACCTAGAGGCCATTTCCTTACCGACGGGCCGGGGGGGCATATCCGAAGCGCCCCGTCTTCGTGTCTCGAGAAGAATCCAATTGACAGGGCTCACTTCAGCATGTTCAGATGGTGTCGTCCGCATCTCATCGGGAGGATTCCGAAGTGCGCATCCGAATCGCCGGCCTCGTATCCACAAAACGAACTCCCCTCGCCGTGATGCTCGCATTTGGCCTGGCCACCACCGCGGCGTCCACCAGCAACGCGGGCTTGCCCTGTGAAATCTATGTCTGCTCGCTGGACAAGAAGTGCTCCGTGGGAGGAAGCGAACCGCAGGACAGTTGCACCGCCTTTGCCGGGGAAGAGGTGACGTACAGCTATCACGTGGGCGTGATGGGCGGCCGTTCGATCGCGGTGTGGGACGACAAGCTCGGCTGGATCGGTTCTACGAGCGACGTGATCACGAAGACGACAACGCTCACCGAAACCACGACCAACTGGGCGACCACCAGTGAATACACGTCAGATGGGTGTTACTGCCTCGGTGGAGTGGGAGAGGACACCGTGACGGTGACCGTTCTGACTTCGACGCCGACACCGACAGCCACGCCGGCTGCGACGCCGACCTGGACGCCCACGGCGACGCCGACCGCCACCCCGACGTCGACACCCACGTCGATGCCTACGGCAACACCGACACAGAATCTTTGCCATGAACTTTGGCCGGCTACCCTGATCGTCACGGCAGGAAAGGGTCAGAGTCCGACGAATAACGAGAAGATCACGCACCTGGTGGCTGGGAATATCATCGACCCCGGCTCTCTCAATAGCTCGGCTCATCGCATCGAAGTCTGCTCGGGTACGCTGGTTACCGCGACCGTGGCCGACACAACCGGAACCCCGTCGAATACCGCGGGGGGAAGCCTTGCGTGTAACTCGGCCGGCTGCACGGGTGTGGTCAACGTCACCGAGAAGTACCAATCGATTTCCGCGGACGGCCGGGACAAGGACTCGATCACCTTCATCCCGAAGTGACCGGATACGCGAGAACCCGATCTCCCTAGCAAAGGCAGCGCCACTCGGGTTCGATGGCGGGAGGCCATCGGGCGACATGGGGTTCGAGCCCGATGGCCTCCCGCCATCGAACCCGGGCAACCCCCGCAAACGAGTTCAACGAGATTAGAAGACCGTCCCATTCTCGCGAAGCGACGCGAGTTCCGGCCCATCGATTCCGATTTCCGCGAGCACTTCGTCCGTGTGCTGGCCCAACGTGGGCGCGAAGCCGCGCACCCTCGCGGCCGTGCGATCGAAGCGCGCGGCGGGGCGAATGTGGCGGATCCGTCCCGCGTGCGGGTGCTCGATCTCCTCGATCAGCTCATTGGCGGCGATCTGCGCGTCGGTGAGAAGCTCGTGGCGCTCGAGGATCGGCGCGCAGGGCACCTGTTCGGCGTCGAGTCGCTCCAACCAGTGCGCGGTCGTCTCGGTGCGAAATATCTCGTTCATCAATTCGAGGCGTTCATCCCAGTTTTCGACCCTCGCCGTGCCCGTCGCGAACAGCGGATCGCCGACCAATTCCGGGCGCTGCGCGGCGCGCGCGAAGCCAGCCCATTCAGCGTCAGAAACCGTACCGGCCGTGATGAAACCGTCCGAGGTCTCGAACACCAGATCTCGGGCCTGCGGTTTGCGTTCTCGTCGACCGGATTTGTCCCCATCCTGCACGAACGTGTAATGCAACATCCCTTCGGGCCAGAGAAACGAGACCATCGCGTCGAGCATCGCGATGCGGACGTGTTGCCCTTCTCCGGTTC
>JAHEEJ010000091.1 GCA_024640705.1 Deltaproteobacteria bacterium | reverse complement strand
CAAGAGAACGGCTCGGGACATAGCAGCGCGGCGCACGCCGCGGGGGAAATCGATTGCCGAAGATCTACAGCCACTCGCGTCTCGCGACCTTCGAGGATTGCGCAAAGCGCTTCGAGTACCGCTACGTGCTCAAGATTCCGACGGACAGCGAGGGCATCGAGGCGTTCGTGGGAAAGCGCGTCCACGAAGTTCTCGAGCGCCTCTACAAGGCCGCCGAGCGGGGTCATGTGCCCTCGCTCGAAAAGGTCATCTACCGCTACCACCGACTCTTCGAAGAAAACTACAACGCCGACCGCGTGCGGATCGTCCGCGAGGGGACACCACTCGAGTTCTACCAACAGCTCGGCGAAAACTGCCTCACCGCCTACTACCGCCGCCACTATCCATTCGATGGCGACGAAACCCTCGGAATCGAGCAGCGGGTGACCTTCGCGCTCGACGAGAAGCGCGAATATCGCTTCCAGGGAATCATCGATCGAATCGTCCGCGCGCGAGACGGCGTCATCGAGATCCACGACTACAAGACCGGTAAACGCGTCCCCAGCCAAAAGCAGCTCGACGAGGACCGCCAACTCGCCCTCTACCAGATCGGACTCGCGGATCGCTACCCCGACGAACCCATGCGCCTGGTCTGGCACTACCTCCAGCAAGACCGAAAGCTCACCTCGACCCGCACGCCCGAACAGCTGCGCTACCTGAGCGAAGACACGATGAGCGTGGTCGACCGCATCAACGACGAAACCGAATTCAAACCGAAGCGCAGCGCGTTATGCGATTGGTGTGAGTACAACGATCGCTGCCCGATCTACCCGAAAGAGCGCCTCCCGAGTGGCCAATCGGCGGCACCCCCTCCCGACCCCGATCCGCCCGCAAGACGCGAAGGGCAGCTGCATCTATTCGACGCGAAAACACGCATCGAAACCTGACAGGGCGGTTCAGCGCTGCACCCAACCCCGCATGCGCATGCAGTCGATCATGGCGTCGCGGGTCGCCTGCATCGGCGAACGGCTGCCGGGCGATGGCACCCCAGTGCGATTCAGACATCGGATCTTGTCGGCCTGCAACTGCTCGGGATCCGCAGCCGATCCATCTGCGCGCCGCCAGTCCTCGGCCGGTGGGCTCGACGCCGCACACCCGGCCGACGCTGCGAGGATCAGCATCGCGATCGCTGCACGCATACAGACCTCCACCTAGATCTGTTGAACGGTATCGCCCGATTCCTCGGCTGGTAAGTGCATGCGATAGAATTCGCAAATCGAATCCGCGTCTAGAAGGAGCGATCTTGCGATTTCGAAAGGTGCTTTCCATCGCCCCATCGATCCTTGGACTCCTCGCATGTCAACACATCAATCTCGAGATCGGGAAGCCCGAAGGTTGGCCGACATCCACCCCTCTGAATTTTGGCTGTCGCAGCAACGGCGCAGTCAATTCCTTCATGAATGATGTCGCGCAGGAAATATTCGATAAATGGGACCTCCCTCGGAGATCTCGAGGGACGAGTAGCGTTCGGATTGGATTCGTTCTCGGCGCGGACGGTGAAATCGTCCGGTCAGCCATATTCGAAGCGATCGACAGGCGGCTTGCTCGTAGTGCGCTTAGGGCTCTGCGAGACTCAGCCCCCTTTCCGCCGTTGATAGGGCCCAAATCGTGTTTGATTGAAAAGTCCATCGTGGGAACATTCTGGACTCATCCTGAAGCGGAAGAACTGGCTCGCCAAGAAGAAGCCGAAGAGCCTCTGCCTGAAGAAGCGGCGGGACCGCGACCCGAAGAAATTGGCGAGGCTGTCCTCATTCGAATCGACGGATCCGCCTCGCCGCTGCCGAACGGGAGCCCAGCCGCAACGCTCGAATCGGGCACCGAAGCCAAGCCAATCAGGCGCCAGAATCCGGTGTATCCGATCGACGAGGCAGAGAGAGAAGTCGAGGGTTGGGTCGAAATCGGATTTACGATCAAGGGCGACGGAACCGTCGGCGATCCAGTCATCAAAGACTCGATCGGAGGCGAGCCATTCGAACTCGCAGCCCTCGAGAGCCTCGAGGCGTGGGAATACGAACCTGCAACAATGAATGGAGAAGCCTTCGAGCGATGTCACGCAAGGGTAGCGCTCGCGTTCGAGATGTTCGACGAAGGGGGTCGACGGCACCTCGCGAGCGAGGAGTTCTGGAACGCGTACCACGAGGCCTTCGAGCTGCTGGACGAAGAACGATTCGCTGAAGCTAGCGTGATCGTCGACGAACTCGCGACGAAAAACGACCGAAACCTGCACGAAAATGCGATGGCGTGGCTACTGCGCGCGGTGGTCCAGGAAAGTACGGGGGATTCCGAGGGGCAGCTGAAAAGCCTGAAGCGCGCGGCGTCCCCCAATGGAGACCACCTCGAATCTCCGATCTATGCCGAAACGCTCCTGCTGATCGCAACCCTCCAGGTGGGCAACGAGCTATACGGCGACGCGTTCGAAACCTTCGAAAAGCTCGAGAAGCTGGCTCCTGATTTTCCAGAGTGGACCGCAAGAACGAGCGCATTCGCAGAAGAGATGGGGCAGATCGGCACTCTACTTCGAGCGCTCAAGAGCGCCGAGCAGCCTCTCGTAACCGTAGGCGCAATTGGTGAAGACGCACATCACCCTGGAGAGGAACTCTGGCGGCACACGCTGTTGCGCAAAACTGCCGGGATCGACGAACTCGAGGGGCACCTCGATCACTTCGAAATTCGCTGCGAGCGGCGGCGCGTCAAGGCCGGAATCGAACAGGGCGTGGCCGTGCAGATTCCCGTGGGCTGGGGTCAGTGCGAAATCTACGTTTTCGGCGATCGCGGCTCGACTTTTCGTCTCGTCCAGTATCCGAATTTTGCGGCTGAGTCAAAATCGATGAGCAGAGTGGAAGCGCGCGCAGGCGACCGCTAGCCTCGCCGACATGGCGCTCGTGGTCGAAAGGATCCCCACACTTGGGGACAACTACACCTACCTCCTCGTGTGTGATGAGACCAACGAGGCGGCCGTGGTGGATGCGCCCGAGGCGGAGCCCGTGATCCGGCGGGTCGACGCGCTCGGCGCGCGGGTAACGAAGATCCTCTCCACCCACCATCACATGGATCACTCCGCCGCCAACCCGGACCTCGCCAAGCTCTGGAGTGTCCCGGTGTTCGGCCATGCGGGAGATGCGGATCGCCTGCCGGGATTCACCGATGCGCTCGAAGAGGGCGATGCGATCTCGGTCGGCAACCAGTCGGCGCGGATCCTCTTCATCCCCGCGCACACCAAGCACCACATCGCCTTTGCGTTCGAAGCTGCGGAGGCCGTCTTCTGCGGCGACACGCTCTTCGCCGCGGGATGCGGGCGGCTCTTCGAAGGCACGCCCGAGATGATGTTCCGCGCGCTCGTCGAAAAGCTCGGTGCGCTGCCGGATGCAACCCGGGTCTATTGCGGCCACGAGTACACCGAGAGCAATCTGGTGTTTGCCGCGCACGTCGAGCCCGAAAACGCGGAGATCCGGGCGAGGCTCGAACGGGTGCGCGCCATTCGCGCCAACCAGGCCGCGGACTGGCACGACGCAACGCCTGCTGAGATGACGATACCGTCGACCATGGGCGAAGAGCGTGCGACGAACCCGTTCATGCGCGCGCGAGACGCGGCTGAACTCGGACGGATACGCGCCGAAAAGGACGGCTTCTAGGCGTGCCGAAAGCCGCGAACGGACCCCCGGAAGGCGCAGTGGTGTCGACCCACCGCCATCGGGTGGCTTTCTTCGAGACCGATGCGATGGGCATCGTCCACCACTCCAACTACGTGCGCCACCTCGAACTCGCGCGCATCCACTGGCTCGACGAGCACGACCAGCCCTATCGCGTCTACGCCGAGCAGGGCCTCCACTACGCGACCACCCACATGGAAATCGACTACCACCGATCGACGGGTTTCGACGACACGATCGAAATCGTGACATGGCTGGATTGGGTGCGCGGCGCGTCGATGCGCATCGACTACGAACTGGTTTGCGATGGCAACTGCGTGGCGACCGCATCGACCACCCACGCGATGGTCAATCGCGAGGGCCACGTGCGGCGGATCCCCAAAGATCGCGCCGACAACCTCAAGCAGCTCGCGCTGCGACCCGGCCCCAAAGTCCTGTAAGAGAGGGCGACCCCCAGAACGGGGTCGCGCAGCCTCAATCCCGCCCGCGCAATCGGCGCGGGATTCTCTCGAACAGCATCGACGCCGACCAGCGCGCAGCGCGCTGGATGGCGTCGAGGGCGTCACCCTGCCCCGACCAATGGGAACGCACGATGTCCGGGTGAACCTGGTTGAGGATTTTCGACAGCGCAGCGGATACGACCAACAGATCGTCCACCAGACCGATCGGCCCGACGAGGAAGCTCGGAACCAGATCGATCGGAGAGAGCGCGTAACCGATACCGAGCACTGCAATCGCCTTGCAGGAGATCGGAACCCGTGAGTCGCGCAGCAGCCGCAGCAGCAAGACGGTGAGATCGGGAAGCAGCAGGATCACGTCGCGGAATCCCGAGGCGGCCCCGGGGTTGGTCTTCACGACCTGCGCCCGCAGCCGATCGTAGAGCCGACGCTCGCGCAGGTTCAGCTCGATCACGACGGGTTCGTTGCCGGAATCGGTTGATTGGTTCAACTGAAGATTCCCTTTCTCTCGCGACGGCCCCGCGCGAGCAGACCCGCGATCTTCGTTTTCACTCGATTCACCTTGGCGTCGATGATCGCATCCTCGTCGGACGCCTCGCCTTCGAAGCGCTGGGGTTCGCCGAAGTAGATGTGGTATTTGACCGGCAGGGGGAGCAATCCGAGCGGGCCGAGCCAGGGGAACGTCGGCGTGATCGGCAGCGCGGGTGCACCGAACATGCGGGCGAGACCCTCCAGGTTCGCAAAACTCGGGTGTTGTTCTTCGGATCCGACGATGGCGACGGGCACGATGGGTGTATCCGTTTCGAGCGCCAGGCGCATGAAACCCGTCCCAAAACGCTGCAGCTGATAGCGTTGCGAGAATGTCTTGTTCATCCCGCGAACACCCTCGGGAAACGCGAGCACACACTCACCGTTTTCCAACATGTGGATACAATTCTGCGGCGTTCCAACCAGCGTCCCGGTGCGCGCGGCGACGACGCTCACCCACGGCAGCTGCGGAATCCAATACTCTCCCATCCCGCGCGCGATCCTCGGCGGCTGTGCCTCCATCAACAACGCCAATCCCAACATCGCCGCATCGAACGGAAGCTGGCCCGCGTGGTTGGCAATCACGATCACGCGCCCTTCGGGCAGATTTTCGATGCCCGTTACCTCGACCCGAAAATAGTAGCGGTAGAGCAGCGCGAAGGGCATCAGCACGCGGCGCATCCAAAACGGGCTCATCCCATACGCGTCGTAGCCGTACTCGTTGAGTTCGTTGGGAATCCTGCTGAGGTTTTCGTCGATGACCGTCTGTAGGTTGCGGGCCCGCAGCGGCAGCATCGCTCCCGCAAAGTCGACCAACGCATCGAGTGCACCGGATTTCGCCATCACTCAGCTCCGCACACTCTGCAGGGTCGCTTTGAGCCCATACAGCGGTTGAAAACCCGTCGCATCAGCGAATCGCTTGCCCGAGAGTGTGATCGGATATTTGAGGAAGTCGATCGCACCCGGTGGGTAGGCGATCAGGCCCATCCGGAACAGGCGCCCGGAGAGCGACCGCAAGATCACTTCGGGAATCGACCAGGGTTCGCCGCCCGCTTCGCGAATCGCGGTGCGCAGCGGAACCTCTCCCGGACCCGTGACGTTGAACACGCCCTGAAGTCGATGGTCGACGACCAGTTCGATCGCCGCACTCAAATCCTCTTCGTGGATGAATTGCATCATCGGATCGAAACCCATCACGGTAGGGACGCGCCGCTCGCGCAGGTAGTCGCAGATCATCGAATGTGCGTAGTACCCGAGCACATTCACGGGCCGGATGACGCAGGTTCGGATCTGTGGGTACCTCCACAGGAAAGTCGTAACCAGTGTGTCGACTTCGACGCGGTCGCGGATTTCCGGATAGGACCGGCTCGCGGAAAGCGGGGCGTCTTCGTCCAGGAAATGGGGATTTTCCGGCAGCGCACCGTAGACGTAACCGGTCGAGAGCACGACCAGACTTTCCACGCCATTGTGGATGCAGTGATCGAGCAGATGTTTCGTGCCCATCACATTGACGTCGTGCCGCTCGCGCTCATCGGTGCGGAAGTCCTGGATGAAGCCCATGTGAACCACGCAGTCGGGTCTTTCCCTGCGGATCACGTCTTCGAATTTCTTCTTGCGCAAATCGACCACGTAGGGGCGAACCCCCCTCGGGTGCCCCTCCCATCGGGCTCGATCGACACCACAGACCTCGAAACGCTCGTTGAGGCGCCGGGTCAGGAGCCGCCCCTGACCTCCCGCAATTCCCGTAATCAGCACCTTTTTCATTTGTACTCCAAGCACTTGCGGCATCGACACGGCGCTACTGAGGTGTGTCAACCCCTCCCCGTCACGACCGGTTTGGGATAGAGTAGCGCTCCCCGGAGGGATCCCTTGGTCGAACCTTCAGCGCGTTTCGAAGAAATCAAGATACCTCTCCACGAGTCTGCCCGCGGCGTGACGGAAGTCTCGGCGGTGATGGGCGTCCCGCAGTGGTGGCCCACCGGTCAGCGCGTCGGCGTCATCCTCGCTCACGGCCTCGGACGCGACGCGTCGGACCCCGTGCTCGAATTCTTGCAGCGCTCGCTCACCGAGCGCCGCTGCCTCACCCTGCGTTTCAATTTCCCGTTCGGAGAGGCCGGCAAGAAACGACCCGACCCTCCCGACGTCCTACAGCGAACCTTCCGCGCCGCAGCCGCCACCCTGGCCCGGGATCCGAACGCCGCGCCCGCGCGTCTGTTCCTGGGTGGAAAAGGGCTCGGCGGCGCGGTCGCTGCGAGCCTGGCGGGCGACCGTGCGCGAATCGACGGCGCGTTCTTCATGGGCTTCCCCCTGCATCCCGTCGGCAAACCGGAACTCGTTTCGCCCGAACAACTTTTCCGCGTGATCTCGCCGATGCTCTTTCTCCAGGGTGAGCGCGATCGCCAATGCGACCTCGATGTACTCCGACGCACGCTCACCCGCGTGGGCGCACCGACGACCCTGCAGGTTCTCGAAGAGGCCGATCAGCACTTCAGGGTATTGAAGAAATCTCACCGCACCGAAGAAGAAGTTCACGAAGAACTCCTCGCCTACATCTACGCGTGGATCCAGAAGATCGCCGACGGCTGAACGCGATCGCGCGCAGCTCTATTTCTCTCCGACGACGATTTCGCCTTCGAGCACCTGGCTCTTGTCGGCTCCAGCCGGGACGGATGCGGCGGAGCGCTCGATCTTGTAGCGGTAGCTGCCGGGTTTGAGCTCGCAGAAACTCGCGAACTCACCCGCGTTGATCGGAGCCGATCGAAGCTCGCCTTCCACGAAGGCAAAATTGACGCGGCTGTGACAGATCATCGATTTCGCGACATCGCGCTCGAACACCACGGTGGCCTTGGTGGGCGAATAGCTGATCCAGGCGATCAACTGTCCCGGATCGAGGTCTACCGTCGCGGGGTTCAGCGAATCCGCGGTAATCAAGACCACTTTGTGGGTATTCATCTGATAGCTGGGATCTAGTTGGGGGAGATCCTCGAGGGTCTCCGGCGTGGACTGCGGGGCGCGCTCTTCCGTCGCCGCAGCCGGAGCAGCCAGAAACAGCGCGGCGGCGAGCAGACCCCAGATCACTCCATGCCAACACTTCCCAACCCTGTGCTTATCACCAGTCGTTGCGGACAGCATCGACACCTCCGACGAACAGACGGAATGTAGCGCCAAGCACCAGTTTGGCGCCCTGCGCCATCGACGAATCGCACCCGGACCACCAAGCAATCCATTTCGGAGACGTGGATGATTTCAGTTCGAACGCAGCTTGTCAGCGGTCATTCCGTCGGGTAATTTCCCCGCTCTTCAACAATCTTGGGCGCGATCGACCTGGAGCGCCCACAGCGAACGCTCTCAATTTCGGAGACCCCCCATGAAAATCATGGTTTGCATCAAGCAGATTCCCCACCAGGATGCGCGCCTCGAGATCCGACCGGACGGCACCTGGATCCAGGAAGACGGCCTCAAATTCGAAATCAACAGCTACGACACCTATGCGCTCGAAGAGGCCCTGCAGGCCAAGGACGCGGGCGAGTGTGAGGTCGTCGCGGTTTCGATCGGGCCGGATCGCGTAACACAGGCCTTGCGAACCGCTCTCGGAATGGGCGCGGACCGCGCCATCCACGTCAAGGACGCCGAGGCCGAAGGTTCCGACTCGCTCGGCATCGCCAAGATTCTCGCGGCCGTCGCCAAGGAAGAGAACCCGGACCTGATCTACACGGGCTTGATGGCCGACGACGGCAACTTCGCAGCCGTGCCGATGATGCTCGCCGAACTCCTGGGCATGCCCCACACCTCGGCGGCCCAGAAGGTGGACCGCGCCAACGGCAGTGTGACGGTAGAGCGCGAGATCGAAGGCGGTGCCCGCGAGGTCGTGGAGCTACAGAAACCGTGCCTCATTGCCGTGCAGACCGGACTCAATCAGGTCCGCTACGCGTCCCTGAAGGGAATCATGGCCGCGAAGAAGAAGCCTCTCGACGTCAAGACGATTGCCGATCTCGGTTTGTCGGGTCAGGTGGGTGCTGCAAACGCCAAGATTTCCGTCGAAAAGATCAGCATGCCGCAAAAGGGTTCGACCGCTGAAATGGTCACCGGCTCCGTCGACGAAATGGCGAACAGCCTTCTGGGCAAGATCAAGGAATTGGGGCTTCTCTAAGCTCGGAACGTCCCCGCGGCCCCGATCTGCCGCGAACCGGACCGATCCGACAGGCGCACATCACGACAGGCGCACATAACAGGGAGTAATCCGATGGGCAGCATCCTCATCGTCGCAGAAATTCAAGCGGGTCAGATTCGCGAGTCCAGCTTCGAGTTGGCCGCCTACGCACAGAAGATCGCAGCCGCGACCGGGCGCGAAGTCACGAGTGTCGTGCTCGGCAAGGATGTCGCTGGGCTTGCGGAGGCCTTCGCGCAGAAGGGTGGTGGCAAGGTATTCGTCGCCGACGACCAACTTTTGGCCAACTACTGTGTAGAGAGTGCGAACGCCGCGATCCGAGCGGCCGTCGAGACCTCGGGCGCCGACGTGATCCTGTTCTCCAATACGCCGAGCGGCTGGGATGTCGCCCCGCGGATCGCCGCCGGGCTCGACGCCGGCTTCGTCAGTGATTGCTCCGACGTCTCCGAAGACGGGGGCGCACTCGTCTTCGAACGCCGCGTCTTCAACGGCAGACTCGACGCGCAGGTCCGCGTCAATTCGGCTGTCGTCGTCGCGACCATGCAGCCCGGGGGCACCGAGCCCTTCGGCGGCAGCACCGAGGGAAGCGTCGTCAAGCTCGATGTCTCGCTCACTTCCGACCGGGCGAAGTTCGTCGAAAACAAGATCGCCGAAAGCACGGGCGTCGACCTGAGCAAGGCCGATGTCATCGTTTCCGGCGGCCGGGGCGTCGGCGCCGCGGAGAATTTCGCTGGAATCCTCCAACCCCTCGCCGACGCACTAGGGGGGGCCGTGGGCGCTTCGCGCCCCGTCGTCGACGCCGGTTGGCTGCCCCACGCGTATCAGGTGGGCTCCTCCGGCCAGATCGTGACCCCAAAGCTCTACATCGCAGCAGGGATTTCGGGGGCAATCCAGCACCTCGTCGGCATGAAGGGTTCGAATTTCATCATCGCGATCAACAAGGATCCGGACGCGCCGATCTTCGAGGTCGCCGATCTCGGAGCCGTTGGAGACCTCACCGAAATCGTTCCCGCCCTCACCAAGGCGGTCCAAGCAGCGAAGGGGTAGGGCCGACGACGAGGGGTTTTGACACCAAAGCGACGCGAGCCGTGCCCAACGGCCACTTCGCCATTGACACACCCAGCCCTGAAGAGTAGGGATTGGGGACACGGTCATCGATGGAAACGCGTCTTCGCACCTGCGGCGACTCCTCCTGCGCTGAAATCCGGTACCGAGCGGTTGCCACCCAATCGAGCGCGTTCTCCAAAGGGGAGAGTCGTGCTCGCTCGGCGGGTCGCGATCATCAACGAGAAGGGCGGTAGCGCCAAAACGACGCTCGTCTCGACGATTGGGTCGTATCTGGCCCTTCATCGCGGTCGACGCGTTCTCGCGATCGACATGGATCCCCAGGGTCAGCTCGGCAAGGTGCTGGGCGTCGAGACGCGCGATCGACGTCGCTCCGCGATCAACCTGCTGCTCGACTCGGTGCTGCTCGACGCCGCTTCGCTGGATGACAGCTACGGGAATACGGCCAATCCCGGGCCTCGGGATGCCGCGAAGCTTCCGATCTCGACCACGCGAATCCCACAGCTCGACGTGATCACGGCCAACAAATCCCTGGGACTGTTTCCCGTCCTCGAGGACGACGAGCGGGATCCGACCGGGCGGTTGAGCCGCAAGCTGGATGCGGCACCAGGACTCGAGAGCTACGACTTCATTCTCTTCGACGCGCCGCCGTCGTTTGGACCACTGACCCTCAACGTACTGCGCGCCGCCACGGAAATCGTGGTTCCGGTCCCGCTGACCTACCTCGCGCTGGACGGTTGCGCGGAACTCGTGCGCACGATCGCGACGGTTCGCGACCGCTATGACCACCCAGATCTACACATTTCAATGATCGTTCCCACCTTCTACCGGCGGACCAAGCTCGCAAACGAGATTCTCGACCGACTCAAGCAGCGCTTCTCGAAGGAAATTTCACACAGCGTCATCGGTTACCACGTGAAGATCGACGAGGCGCAATCGAGGGGACTGTCCATCTTCGAGTACGCACCAAAGGACCGCGCAGCCTCCGCAATGGCAGCACTCTCCGAAGAACTCGAACTGCGCGGGAGACCCGAACACGATGGAAGCTCAGCATGACTGAAATCGAAGCCCCCCAGACCGTCGCTGAAGTCGCACCCCCGCTCGCGGAGCCCGGCCGCGCGCTGGGCCGCGACCCCTTCGACGATCTCACCACCCCCGACCCGCTGGCGGAACAGCTCGATCGATTGGAAGCGCGAGACGGCCAGAAACCAAAAGCGCAGTCGCGCCCGCGACGCTCTGCCAAGAGCAAACTGGCCGCAGCGCCGGCGGCTGGCCCCCGATCGATCGCGCAGCGGACGGCCGCGCGCAGCGACGAGGATCTGCCGAAACCCGACAATCTCGCGCGAATCACCCAACGGCGCTGGTCGACCACCCCACCTCTCGCGGAAATCGAACTGCCGCCGCCCAAGGGTTTGATCGACCGCCTGCTGAACTCGGACGAGAGGCGGATTCTGGCCGCTCTCGCGCACCTCGTCGAAGGCGAGGCTCCCTACGATCGATTCGGTTATTCGCCAGAGGCGATGAAGAGCACGTTCCTGCTCTTCCACACCCTCTACCGGCTCTACTTCCGCGTCCGCAGCGAGGGACACGAACACATCCCGAGCGAGGGGCCCGTCGTGCTCGCGGGCAATCACGGCGGCCTGCTTCCCTTCGA
>JAHEEJ010000090.1 GCA_024640705.1 Deltaproteobacteria bacterium | reverse complement strand
CCTGCCGATTCGCATCGATACACTCGAATCGAGCTGAACGAATTCAGCCTTCGAGGTCCCCCGTGAAACTCTACGACAGCACCCTTGCACCCAATCCGCGCCGCGTCCGGATCTTCCTGGCTGAAAAAGGCATCGAAGTTCCGATTGTTGCCGTCGACATCGTCAACGCCGAAAATCGTCAACCCGCATTTCTGGCCAAGAATCCACTGGGTGGTGTTCCAATCCTCGAGCTCGACGATGGGACGATCATCTCGGAGTCGACCGCGATCTGTCGCTACTTCGAGGAGCTGCAACCCGATCCGGTGCTGATGGGAACCGACGCGAGAGATCGCGCCATCGTCGAGATGTGGCTGCGGCGCATCGAGTTCGAAGTGGCGTTTCCGATCATGCAGACGTTCCGCAACACACATGATTTCTTCAAGGGCCGGATTCCCCAGGTGCCCGAGTGGGGCGCTGTTTGCAAGAAACAAGCACTCAAGCAGCTCGCCTGGCTCGACGGTGAAATGGCCGATCGGCCGTTCGTCGCGGGCGATCGCTACTCGATTGCAGACATCACATTGTTGATCGGAGTCGACTTCGGCCGGGTGTCGGGCATCCGCATCGATCCCGAGCACAAGAATCTCAATCGCTGGTATGGAGAAGTTTCCTCCAGGCCCAGCGCCAAGGCTTGAAGGGGTGAAGCGGCGCGCGCTCGGTCGCAGCGGAATTTCGGTCTCGGAGATCGGGCTCGGAACGATGACCTTCGGCAGCATGCTCGACGAGCCCGCGGCCCGGAAGACGCTCGACAAGGCCTTCGACGCAGGTGTGGATTTCATCGATGTCGCCGAGATCTACCCGGTTCCGCCCGAGCCCAAATGGGCGGGTGTGAGCGAGGAGATCTGCGGCCGCTGGCTTTCCGGCCGACCGCGTGACTCGGTCGTGGTCGCGACGAAGGTCGCGGGACCGAGTGGTGGCTGGTTTCGGGTGCCCGTGCGCTCGGGCAAGACCGCGCTGGATCGCCACCACATCAATCGCGCCGTCGAGGAAAGCCTGCGCCGACTCGAGACCGACTACATCGATCTGTATCAGATCCACTGGCCCGACCCCGAGACGCCCATCGAGGATACGCTCGAAGCGCTCGACCGGCTGATCGAGGAGGGCAAGGTTCGCGCAGTCGGTTGCAGCAACGAGAACACCTACGGACTGATGAAAAACCTGTGGGCCGCAGACCGGCTCGGGACTGCGCGGTACCAGACGATTCAGAACAACTTCAGCCTGCTTTCGAGGCGTTTCGAGGACGAGCTGGCCGATGCGTGCAGGCGAGAGAAGGTCAGTCTGTTGCCCTACAGCCCGATTGCGGGCGGGGTGCTGTCTGGCAAATACCAGGGCGGCGCGTGGCCGGCCGACGCCCGATTTACCTACTACCGAGAATACGACCAGCGCACCCAGCGGATGACGAAGCGCTTCGTCAATGAACGGACGCTCGCGTCCACTGAACGGCTTTCGGTATTGGCGGCCGACTGTGGGATGTCGCTCGTGACCTTCAGTATCGCGTGGACGCTCACGCGAGATTTCGTCGGATCGACCCTGGTGGGTGTGAGCCAGATGGATCAACTCGACGAGCACCTGGCCGCTGCAGACGCCGTGCTTCCGGATGATATACTGGCGGCCTGCGACGAGATCTGGAAGGAGATCCGCTATCCGATGGAATAGGCACATTGAGCAGAGCGTATGGGTGTGCCTCGGCCTCTTGCTGGCTGTCCCGGCGGGAGCGCTCGATCGCGGCGCGGACGGAGAATTCGGTCAGCGCTCGTCGGCGCATTTCGAACTCTATCAGGATGTTGCGATCGATCGCACGGGCGGCATCTATGGTACGAGGCACTTCGAACAGCAGATTCTCGAGGAACTCGAGAGTGCCTACGATCAACTGGACGGCTACCTGGGTCTTCGACCCGAGCGCAAGATCGAAGTCGTGATCTACGACGCGGCCGTCTTCGACCAGCAGTTCGCGGGCGCCTTTCGATTTGCGGCGGCCGGTTTCTACCACGGCGTGATTCGAATTCGCGGAGCAACTGCGTTGGATGTGCGTCTTTCCCGTGTACTCCATCACGAGTTGGTACACGCGGCGCTCGATGCGGCAGCGCCTTCGTACTCCCTTCCGGCCTGGTTGAATGAGGGCCTCGCTGAATGGTTCGAAGCGCGCACCCAGGGCAAGCGGCATCTGGATGGGCGCGAGCAGGCGATGCTCTCGAGCGCGAAGTCGAATGGCGTATTGTTTTCGCTTACCAGCTTGAGCACGCCGAGCTTTGGGCACTTGAATCAGAACGCTGCGCATCTCGCGTATCTACAGTCGTATGGGATGGTCGAGTTTCTCGCCAGCCAACGCGGCGAGCGATCGCTGCGCGAGTTTTGCGATCGGTTGATACGAACACGAAATCTGGCGCGATCGTTGCAGCAGGTCTACCGCGCCAATCTCGAAACGCTGGAAGCCCGTTTCGTGGCCGAACTGGGCTAAAACACGTTTTACATTGATGGTTTTCGGCCCCTCCAATAGTTTCTGGTAACGACCCGTAGAATCGATCACTACCCTCGGCGCTACTCTCTCGCCCCCCCCCCGTACTACCCGGTTTGTTTGCACCGATACGCAACTCGCGTTTCCGTTTGGTTCATACGCGCACGGGCGCTCTTCGAAAAGTTGTGTCATACTTTTTCGCCCTTCAACGGTGATGTGATCACACGTTGAGGCCGCGTGTCGAGAATCAATCGGTAGAACTACAACCAATCGAAGCAACGAGATGCGAAGCGGCGTCTAGTTGGCTCCGATTGACAAGCGCCCTGAAGCGCCTTTCTAGGAGAAGCAATGCCGAGGCAGACTCCCTTTCATTCGCGCACCAATGCGCTGTGCGAGAGCCAGAACTGGGTCGAGTGGTCCGGATTTTTTTCCGCCCAGACGTACGAGATGGATCACATCCACGAGTACAACGCGATTCGGCTGGGTGCTGGCCTGTTCGACGTATCTCCGCTCTTCAAATATTTCATTCGCGGACGAGATGCCGTTGCACTGATGAATCGCGTGATCACCCGCGATGCGTCCAAGTGTGGTGTCGGTCAGATCTTCTATACGGCGTGGTGCGATGACGAAGGCAAGATCATCGATGATGGAACCGTCGCGCGCCTCGGCGATGATTTCTTTCGCATGACTGCAGCAACCCCGACCCTCTGCTGGTTGCAGGACAATGCGTTCGGGATGGAAGTCGAAATCGAAGAAGTCACCGATGCCTACGGCGCGCTCGCCCTGCAGGGCCCGACGTCCCGCGACCTCCTCCAACAGCTCACCGACGCCGACCTCAGCAGCCTCAAGTATTTCCGGATGCTCGAAACCAAGCTGGCGGGCGTCCCGGTCAATATCTCGCGAAACGGTTACACCGGCGACCTCGGTTACGAGATCTTCGCCGAGCCGGGTCAATGCGAGAAGGTCTGGGACGCTCTGATCGAGACTGGGGTTGCCTACAAGTTGATGCCCGCCGGAATGGTCGCGCTCGACATGGTGCGCATCGAGGCTGGCATGCTGCTGCTCGATGCGGATTTCCACTCCGCATCGACCGCCATGTTCGAAGTGGAGAAGACGTCTCCCTACGAGCTCGGACTCGGTTGGATGGTGAACCTGAAGAAGGATCACTTCGTCGGACAAGGAGCGTTGCGCCGCGAGAACGCGCGAGGGCCGGCAACCTGTACCGTCGGACTCGAAATCGACGTGTTGGCGCTCGAAAAAGTCTTCGTTCAGAATTCGATGCCCCTGCAGCTCCCCTATCAGTCCTGGGTCGACACGCTTCCGGTCTACTCCGATTCGGACCAGCGCGACCACATTGGCCGAGCGACCAGCGGAACCTGGTCGCCCGTGATGAAGAAGTACGTGGTGATCGGCCGCGTCAAACCCCAGTACGCGAAGATCGGAACCCAGGTCTATGTGGAGCAGACGGTCGAGGCGCGGCGCTATGCGGTGCCAGCGACGGTCGTGAAGATGCCGTTCTTCGATCCGCCACGGAAACGGGGGTAGGGCGAGAGCGCTCGGCAAGATCTGAATGAGCTGGAATGTGATTACATTTTTCACCCTGAATGGTTGGTAGGAATCCTAATGACACAATCTTATGATGCAATTGTCATCGGCGGTGGCCACAACGGTCTGACCTGCGCTGCCTATCTCGCAAAAGCCGGGCGCAAGGTGCTCGTGCTGGAGCGCCGATATCTGGTGGGTGGCGCGGCCGTCACCGAGGAGAAGTTTCCCGGTTTCAAATTCACGGTCTGTTCCTACGTCGTGAGCCTTTTGAGGCCGGAAGTGATTCGCGAACTGGAACTCGCGAAGCACGGCCTCCAGGTCATGCCGTTGGACAGCTATTGGGTGCCGAAGGAAGACGGCGATCAGCTCGCGATGTACGCCGACCCGGCCGCGCTGCGCGAGGAGGTCAGGCGCCATTCGAAGCGCGATGCCGAGATGATCCCGAAGTACAACCAGATGATGTATCACATCGCGAACGCGGTGAAGCCGATTCTCGGCTACGTGCCGCCGAATCCCGCCAGCCCGGGCCTCCGCGGTGCGCGCACGCTTTCTGAGTTCGGCAAACACCTGCAGAGTCTCGACAAGAAGACCTTCCATCAGCTCTCGAAGATCATGACGATGAGCGCAGACGACTTCCTCGCCGAGTGGGTCGAGACGGACGTCATCCGGGCGCTGATGGGCATCAACGGCATCATCGGCACGAAGCTCGGTGTGAAATCACCCGGAACCGCCTACGTGCTCTTGCACCACTACATGGGTGAACTCGACGGCGCGTTCACAGCCTGGGGGGCCCAGAGGGGCGGCACCGGCGGTGTGAGTGACGCGATCGCGAGTGCGGCGAAGAGTTACGGCGCCGAGATTCGCTGCAACGCCTCGGTCGAGCGGGTGCTCGTGAAGAACGGCAGGGCTGTGGGCGTGGTACTCGAAGGCGGCGAGGAGATCTACGCCAAGACGATTGCATCGGGCGCAGACCCCTACGTGACCTTCCGCAAGCTCCTCGACGCGAAGGACCTGCCCGACGATCTCGTCAGTGCGATCGACAAGTTCAAGTTCCGGGGTTCGTCCGGCAAGGTCAATCTCGCTCTCGATACCGCTCCCAAGTTCAGCGCGATGACGGATCCCGCGTTCTTGCGCGGCATGATGGAAATCTGCCCGAGTGTCGACTACGTCGAGCAGGCCTACGACGATGCCAAGTACGGAGCGTTTTCGAAGCGGCCGTACGTCGACGTGGACATCCCGACGATGATCGACCCGACCATGGCGCCGCCCGGCAAGCACGTGATGTCGTGCTTCGTCCAGTACGCGAGTTACAACATGCCGGAATACGGTGACCGGGATCAGCAGCGGGATGCCTTCGGCAACGCGGTGATCGACACGCTCTCGGAGTTCATGCCGAACCTCAAGGACATCATCCTCCACAAGCAGGTGCTCACGCCGTGGGACATCGAGCAGGAGATCGGTCTGACGGAGGGGAACATTTTCGGCGGCGAGCTCACGCTCGATCAGCTCTTCTTCTTCCGACCGGCGGCCGGATGGGCGGATTACCGCACCCCGATTCGCAACTACTACCAGTGTGGCTCCGGCGTGCACCCCGGTGGCGGAATCACCTCGGGTCCGGGCCGGCTCGGAGCGATGGAAATCCTTCGGGATGGGAACTGAGCGCCGACTCCAACCGTTGAGCGATCAACGGCGAGTCGTCACCCTGTAACGCAGCAAAAATAGGAATTGAAGCCGTGGGAAATAACGACGTCATCATCATCGGAGCGGGTCACAACAGCCTGGTCGCGGCGGGGTATCTGGCGAAAGCCGGGCGCCGCGTGGTGGTCCTCGAAGAGCGTAGCGTGGTCGGCGGTACCGCGATCACCGAGGAGACTTTTCCGGGATTCAAGATCTCACCCGTTGCAGACACCGCCGGATATCTTTCGGACGAGGTCAAGGCCGACCTCAAGCTCGACTCCCAGGTAGAGATCATCCCGCTCGATCCGATCGCGAGTTCGCCCGAACCGGACGGCACGCACCTCACGATTTGGCGAGACACCGCGCGGACCGTGAAGGAGATCGAGCGCTTCTCGCCCGCGGATGCTGCGAAGTACCCGGTGTTCGTCGAGCGGATGACGAAGATCGCGGGTGTGGTCAAAGGCCTGCTCAAAATGACGCCGATCGACCTGCCCAGCGTCGGACTTGCCGATATTCGCGCCGCGCTTGGTCTCGCGGGTCCGGTGCTCAAACTCGGCCGCAAGAACATCAATGAGTTGTTGCGCCTGCTGCCGACGCCTGTCGAGGATCTGCTCAACGAGTGGTTCGAATCCGAAGTGCTCAAGGGCGCGCTCGCCGCGAGCGCGGTGAAGGATGTTACCTGGGGCCCGCAGGAGACCGGTACGACCTTCACGTTCATCTACAACTGGGCGCTCAGCGACACCGGACTCTTCCGGTCGGCCAGCCTCGTCAAGGGTGGTATCGGCGAACTCACCAAGGCGATGGCTGAAACCGCCCGCGGATTCGGAGCCCAGATCCGAACGGATGCCGAAGTGAAGTCGATCGATGTCGAACAGGGTAAGGTCACGGGCGTGACGCTCGCCAATGGCGAAACCATCCAGGCGGACGTGGTGGTTTCCGGGGCTTCCCCCCGCACGACGTTCCTCGAACTGCTCGACGCACGCTATCTCGACACTTTCTTCGTGCGGCACGTCCACAACATCAAGTACCGGGGATCTGCGTCGCGCATGCACTTCGCGTTGAGCGGGCTTCCCGAATTCCCGGCGCTCGCGGGCGGCGAGACGGATGGCTACCTGCGCGGTCCGATCCAGATCGCTCCGTCGATCACCCATCTGCAGCGCGCCTTCGACCACACGAAGTACGGCCGGCCGTCGAGCGCACCGTATCTCGACATCGTCGTTCCAACGGTCGCCGATCCGAGCCTCGCTCCGAGCGGGAAGCACCTCATGTCGGTGACGGTGAAGTACACCCCGTATGCGCTTCGAGATGGCAACTGGGGAGTGAAGGGGCCGGAGATCGCGAAACTCGTCGTGGATACGATCGCCGAGTATGCGCCGAACTTCCCCGGCCTGATCGTCGATCAGACGCTGCTCACCCCGGTCGACCTGGAGACCGCCTACGACCTGCCCGAGGGCAACATCAACCACGGTGAAATGACCCTGGACCAGTTCTTCCACATGCGCCCGATCCCGGGTTACGCGCGTTACCGAACGCCCGTGGAGGGCTTGTACCTCTGTGGGCCCGGCTGCCACCCCGGTGGCGGCGTGACGGGCCTACCCGGCCAGAATGCTGCGCGGGAGATCCTCAAGGACGCGAAATAAGCGTCGCGTTCGGTACGGAGCGTCAACAGTCCGCTCCTCGATACCTTGGGGCAAGCCGATCCAGGTGTGGGATTCCCGCCCGGATCGCCTTGCGCGTTCAGTAGCAACCGATCCTTACACCCCTACTGGATCTGCGCTCGAGGTTCGCGCCTCGCGGCGCGGCGGTTCATTGGGGCGGGTCTTGCTAATCCCGACGCATCGATCAACCGATGGGGCCAAGAGGGGCTGGCTCTCGCCGACCCGTCTACTGCGGTGGCCAGATGTACTGCGAAACGTGTCATGAACGCCTGAAAACTGGAACTCGGAGGTGCCCGAACTGCGGCCACGCCGCCCAGGCCAGTCGGGATCTCGGCTCTGGGTCCGTGCGCGACACCGCGAGCTCGAGCGCGTATTCACTGCCTCCTGCACCCACGCTGGTCAAAGAGGAGCCCAAGGTGACCGAAACCAAAGTCGAGCCGAGGAAACCTCAGCCCCGCCCCCTGGTTCAGAAACCATCCCCCGCGAAAGCGCCAACTCCCAGACCGAGCGGCGGCGCCCCTAGTTTCGATCTCAGCCCCGACGGCATCCGCGACCTCTTGATCGCACACCCCGAACTCATCGAGGAAGGCCTGACCCTCCATAAAAATGATGGCGGTGGCGCCTCCGGCGCCCGTTTCGAAACCAGCGTCGGTCAGATCGATCTGCTCGCGCGGGACCAATCGGCGGGTTGGGTGGTCATCATGGTCGCCGAGTCGGCCGAGGGCAAGGAGTTGGTTGGCGATATGCTCCAGCTGATGGGTTGGGTGAGAAAGCACCTGAGTTCTGAAGGACAGGAAGTTCGAGGGATCGTTCTCATCGATTCGGTTCCGGAGGATCTCGGATACGCGGCTGCGGCGGTTGCGAATACGGTCGAGTTCAATCGCTATCGCATCGGTGTGACACTCGAAAAGGTCGACGTCTAACCGTTCGAATCGATCCGGCCGGGATCGACGAGCCGATGAGTCCGAGAGCCGGTGCCCAGGTCAGTTCCCAGACGTGGTTTCATTTCAAGTCAGTGAGTTGATCAGATCCCTGCGTCGCCTGAAAAGCAGCGTGTAGATGACCGCGTACAAGGCGACGACGACCAGCCCGATCCATTCGATCTTCAGCGGCGTGAATTGATACAACAGGATCAGCCCGAACATCGCCGCCCAATTGCCCAGCATGTAATTGCGCCTACCGAACCGCTCCACCGTCAGATCCAGATTGACGGTGTAGAGGCGCATCAGTGAATCGAGCGAGTTGATGACGAAGATGATGCCGACGATCACCATCGCGATCCTGAAGAAACCGATGATTTCGACGTGGTTTTCGAAATGGTAGTAGAGCACCGAAAACCAGATTGCGATCAGGATCGAAGGAATGATCAGAAGCGCTGCGAGGAGCTGCCAGGTCTTCAGTCCACCGACGAAGCGCGAAACGAATTGGCCGATCATGATGCTCCAGGAGAACCACCAGAACAGATAGAACGCGTGGTAGTCCGTGATCGGAACGACGAAGCGGTGGATGTTCGCGAAGTAACCTCCGATCTCTGAAAGCGTGCCAGTGAAGCCCACGATGCCCATGTCCGCAGTGAACCACATGCCTGCGATCAAGGCGAAGAAGACCCAGGTCGAGGCGACGCTGAGTATCTTGACGTACCGAACGTCGGTGCTCGAAAAGACCGCGGAAAACACGACCAGCGCGACGATCCCATAACGCATCGGTTCGGTGAGGCCGTTGATGTAATTCGGCAGATAACGGAAGAAGAGGTAACCCGTGAACGCGCTCGTTCCGATCACGACCGCGTTGTTCAGGACCTTCACGAACGGAATTTCGAACAATTTGACGTGGGGCTCGACGATGCAGAAATAGAAGGTCGTCAGGAAGTAGAACACCCAGACGAGAAACCCCCAGAAGCCGAACTCCACCGCGAGCGGATTGGCAAATTGGTAGGCCGACTCGTCCGCGTAAACCGGAAATTCGGTGAGCGGGAGCATGATCAAGCCGACGTCGAGCCCGGACGTGAAGAGAATCGCGATGAACGCAAAGAGCGAGGTCGGCAGGGGGCCTTCGCAGATCACGTTTCCCCAACGTATCACGATGAGCAGCGACGTGAGCAGCGTGATCAGGATGGCGACCGACAGAATCGTTTGCATCGTTGCTCCAGTTCCTTTCCCGATGACGCGTCTCGATTCCTGGTCGTCGCTTGGCGTTTACGCGGGTCACGCCGCGGGGTTTGAATTGGAGATGGTGCAAATTTGCATCGCAGCTCCTACAATCTTCGCCCTCTGACAATTGATCATCAAACAGGGCCTGAGTATGAAGGATTCCTTCGACTACGTCATTGTGGGTGGTGGTTCGGCCGGTTGCGCGCTCGCCAATCGCCTGAGCGCCGATCCGGGCACTTCGGTGCTGGTCGTCGAAGCGGGGCGGCCCGATTACAAATGGGACGTATTCATCCACATGCCGGCGGCACTGATGTTCCCGATCGGCAGCCGATTCTACGATTGGCGATACGAGTCCGAGCCCGAGCCGTTCATGGATGGACGGCGGATCTACCACGCCCGCGGCAAGGTTCTGGGTGGTTCGTCGAGCATCAATGGGATGATCTTTCAGCGCGGCAACCCGCTGGATTACGAGAAGTGGGCCAGGGATCCCGGGATGAAGCGCTGGGACTACGCGCACTGCCTTCCGTATTTCAAGCGGATGGAAACCTGCATGGCCGGCGCCGACGACTACCGAGGAGGCGATGGTCCGCTCGTGCTGGAGCGGGGGCCGGCTGAAAACCCGCTTTTCGGTGCCTTTTTTGGGGCCGTGCAGCAGGCGGGGTACCCGTTGACCAAGGACGTCAATGGCTACCAGCAGGAAGGATTCGCCCCCTTCGATCGCAATATCAAGCGCGGTCGGCGTTACAGCGCATCGGTCGCCTACCTGCGCCCGGTGCTGGATCGTCCCAACCTCACAGTCGTCACGCGCGCATTGGCGACGAAGATCCGCTTCGAAGGCAAGCGGGCTATCGGGCTCGACTTCACCCGCCGCGGAGTGAACCGATCGGTTCGGGCCGGCGAAGTGATTCTCTGCGGTGGGTCGATCAACTCCCCGCAGCTGCTCCAGTTGTCCGGTGTGGGCAATGCCGATGAACTCGCGGCGCTCGGGCTCGACGTCGTGCACGGGCTGCCGGGCGTGGGTGAAAATCTTCAGGACCATCTCGAAGTCTACCTCCAGTACGCGAGCAAACAGCCGGTTTCGATTACGCCCGGCCTCGCGCGTTGGCGGCGTCCGATCATCGGATTCCAGTGGTTGTTCTTCCGCAAGGGATTGGGGGCGACGAACCATTTCGAAGCCGGCGGTTTCATTCGCAGCAACGACACGGTGAAATACCCGAATCTGATGTTTCACTTCCTCCCGATTGCGGTTCGCTACGACGGTTCGGCGCCCTCCAAAGGCCACGGTTATCAGGTGCACATCGGTCCGATGAATTCAGACGTGCGGGGTTCGGTCAAGATCAAATCGACGGACCCCACGGTTCACCCGGCTCTGCGGTTCAACTATCTCTCGACGGAGCGCGATCGCAGGGAATGGATCGAAATCATTCGGCTCGCCCGCAACATTCTCAACCAGCCCGCCTTCGAACCGTTCAACGCGGGCGAACTTTCTCCCGGATCGAGCGTCGAGAGCGATGAGGAAATCTTGAAGTGGGTGGCGAGCGACGCCGAGACAGCGCTTCATCCCTCCTGCACGGCAAAGATGGGTCGCGACGAGATGTCGGTGGTCGACCCGGACTCGATGAAGGTTCACGGCCTCGAGGGCGTCCGGGTCGTCGACGCTTCGGTTATGCCGTACGTGACGAACGGGAACATCTACGCCCCGACGATGATGATCGCCGAAAAATCTGCCGATCTGATTCTCGGTAATACGCCGCTTCCCGCCCAGGAAGTGAAAATCTACCGAGCGTGATTTCGGCGCACGGGCCGGCACACTCGTGCTGCAATGGATCTGGGATCGAAGGCGGCCCGCTCAGCGCACCGAAATGAAGATCGGATTCGAGTAGAACCAGAGATCCGTCCAGGGATCTTCACCCGGCGGATCGGGTCTCGGTTCCATTTCGCCGCCGTTGGTTCCGCGTACGCGCAGGTAGGTGTCGGCGACGATGTTTTCGATTCGAGTCGCGATGACGCGGTAGACGCCGTCTCGCTTCCACTCCTGGGGTGTAAAGCGCGCCA
>JAHEEJ010000089.1 GCA_024640705.1 Deltaproteobacteria bacterium | reverse complement strand
CACCCGCCGTGCGCGCGTGATTCCAGACCCGGGCCTCGTCGAGAGCACCCTGGAAGGCGCCGTCCGCCGTATTGCCGGAGTTCATGGCGGTGCCGATGGTGAAGGGCTGGATGCTGTCGAAGCGCGGGACCGCCGTGGTCGCAACCGATCCGTCGAGCACGCCGTTCAGATAGAGGCGCAGATTCGCGCCATCGAACGTGAGTGCTGCGTGATACCACACGTCATTTACGATGGGTGTCGAGCCGGTCACCGGATGGTTGGCGCCGCTCGCCGTATCCTCGAAATCCGCCGCGAGCACGTTGCCCGCGATGCCGAGGAAGTAGTTCGCATCCAGATTGGAACCGTCCGCTTCGCCTCGACCCTTGGCGATCAGCGGCAGGGCTACGATGCCGCCACTGCCCGTGGAGACGGTGTCGCCCGCGCCCGTTTGCTGGAACCAGGTCTCGAGGGTGAACTGGCTCAAGCCCAGTTCGGTGTGGGTGCTGGCATTGCCGAACGATACCCAGTCGCCGTTTCCGTCGAGCACGAGTGCCGCGGCGTTCGGCTGCAGGCAGATGTCTGCGGTGCAGCTGTTCGCGTCGTCGCATTCGAAGTCGCTCACGCAGCATCCCGGAGTCGCGTCGTTCTGGCAGGTATTCGTGCCGAGGTTACAGCTGTCCACGGTACAGAAATTCGCGTCGTCGCAGTCCAGGTCGGCCTCGCAGCAGCCAGAGATTGCGTCGTTCTCGCAGAAGCCGCTCACGCCGCAAACGTCCGTGGTACAGAGCAAGCCGTCGACGCACTCGGAGTCGAGCGTACAAGGCACGCCGCCGCCCATGTCGTAGCTGAGCGTGAACTCGCTGTTGGAATCGGTTTCGTAGAGATCCTGGTAGGGCGAATAGGTCTTGATCGAGATCAGATCGTTGGCGGGTTGAAACTCGAGGATTCGGAGCCAGCCATTGCCGCCGTTGCTTCGGTCCTGGTAATCCGCGAGCAGCGTATGCACCGTGTTGCCATTGAAGGTGTCCGACCGCCGACCCTCGCCGGGGACGTGGCCCCCGAGGATGAGGAAGAGGTTGGGATTGGCCTTGAGGCCCTCGTAGAGCGCGGAGCCCTGGTTGCTGAAGGCGGCGTTCGAGCCCGTGCCGAGGACGTTGTGGCTCACGACGATGGCGCGTCGGTCGCTGAAGGTGGTGAGGACGCCGTCCGCCCAATCGATGACGGCCTGTCGAAGCGCCGTATCGGACGGCATGTACTCGACGTGAACGATGATGAAGTCGTAGCCGTTCGCGCTGAAAAAAGCGTAGTGGTTGTCGTTGTTGATGCCAAAATGATCGCCGTAGTAGTCGCGGCAAGTGCCACCCGGGCAGAATCGATCGGGACCGAAGTAGGCGTTGTAGGTGGTGGTCGTCGTGGTCTGGTTGGGATGATCGACGTCTAGAACGGTCGGGATGCTGCCGGGGTCCCCGTTGGGGGCTTGGTCGTGATTGCCGACGGCGATTCCAAAGGGAATGCCATCTGGATAGCTGACGTTGCTCGCTGCCTCGAGTGTCAGGTAGGCCGCGTCGGCGATGTCGTATTCGGACGTGACATTTCCGGTCTGCGCGCAGTCGCCGAGCTGCGTGACGAACTGGATGCCCAGGGTGTCGCGATTGGCCGCGATCCAATTCGTCTGCGAATCGTAGATACCGAGGTTGCCGGCACACGATCCGCCACTCGTACATGTGTAATATTGGGTATCGGGGAGCGCGATCAGCGTGAAGGTATCGGCCTGGGCGGTTGGCGTCGCGGTCGGTGTGGCGGTCGGCGTCGCGGTCGGCGTGGTCGTGGGTGTCGCTGTCGGCGGGGCCGTGGGGGTCGGGTTCGGCGTGGCCGTCGGAGTGGTGGTTGGGGTGGCTGTGGGTGTCGGGGTTGGCGTGGCCGTCGGAGTCCCAGTGGGCGCAATCGTAGGCGTCGCAGACGGTGTGACCGTGGGGGTCGGCAAGCAGATGTCGTTGTCCTGACAGACCCCGAATTCGTCACAGGTATCGGGATCCGTGCATTCCGTGTCCGACGGGTCGCCGCAGGACGTCCCCGAGGGCTCGAAGCCGTCGACGGGACACGAGATGCCGCCGACGAGGCTTTCGATCTCACCAGCCGTAAGGGCGCGATCGTAGAGCAGCACCTGGTCCAGCCCGCCCTGGAAAGGCGTGCCACCATTGCTCTGGGCACCGATGCCCAGAGCGAGCGAGTTCGTCGCGATTGCCGCCGGTCCGGTACCGGTGGCCTCTTCAACGCCGTTCAGGTAGAGCGTGGTGAGGTTGCCGTCGTAGGTGGCCGCCACGTGAACCCAGGTGTTTCCGTCGAACGGGTATTGCGTCACCGAGTCCACCCGATAGGTGTTGCCCGACGTAACCTGGTTGAATCGCACAAAGACAGTGCCCGTGGTGGCCAGCGAGAGTTCGTAGCCATTGATGCCGCTCTGGGTGGCCTTCTTGATGATGTACTGGGTTGCCTGCTTCCCGGGCTTGATCCAGGCCGCCATCGTGATTCCGGTGGTGAGGTCGAGACTCGCCGCGTCTGCAACGAGCGAGTAGTCGGTCGTGCCGTTCTGAAGGAGCGATAGACCGTCGACGCCCGACACCCAGTTGGGCGCACCGCTGATGACGCCGTCGTTGAACAGGCCCGAGTCGTCGACGAGCGTCGGGCCGGAGCCTTCCTCCATGTCCCAGCGTCCCACCAGGCCGCCCGCGGGCGGTGCTCCGATGGCGGTTTCGCACACCTCGGCGGTGTCGCACTCTCCGGCCGCCGCGCGGCACACTTCGCCCAACCCTTGGATCGTGCACGTCGGGTCGGCTGCGAGCGCCGCGATCTGGAGGACGGTGAGGGCGCCGTCATAGATGCGCACCTCGTCGAGCATGCCGTTTAGTTGATTGAGTCCTGCGGAAGTCGCGCCAATACCGACGTCGTCGGTGTTGCTGCCAATCGGCCCCGTGGCGACGACGGAGTTGTCCTGAAGGCCGTTGATGAACAGACGCATGGTGGCGCCGTCGTAGATCGCGGCGATGTGGACCCAGGTGTCGAGGTTGGCCGCGTAGTCGTAGTTCGAGTCGACCCGCTGGCTGTCGCTGCCATTGAGCCTGAATGAGATGAACCCGTTGGTGCTGAGGAAAAGCGAGTAGCCCGTGCTGCCGCTCACCTTGCGCACGATTCGCTGGGTGCCGACGGACAAGGGCTTCAGCCATGCGGAGATGGAGATGCTGCCGTCGATGTCGAATGCGGCGTCGTCCGCAACGACCGCGTAGTCGCCGTTTCCGTCGAGGTCGATGGCATCATTGTAGATGCCCGCGCTCCACGTGGGATTGCCAAAGATGCTGCCGTCGAGGCCCAGACCCGAGGAGTCTTCGAGTACGGTGCTGTGGAGGGCGTCGTCCATCTTGTAGTGGCCCACGAGTGTCGCGCCCGGCGGAGGCGCAACGTCGGCCAATACCGCAATCTCGCCGGCGCTGAGTGCGCGCGAGTAGACGCGCACGCCGTCGAGGCCGCCCTGCATGAGCCGCGTGCCGTCGCTCTGGGCGCCAATTCCGAGAGCGAGCGCATTGGTGGCGATGCTCGCGGGAGCCGAGGCGGAGGCCTCTTCGACGCCGTTGAAGTAGATGCGCATCGTGGATCCGTCGTAGGTGCCGGCGACATGGATCCATGTGAGGCCGTCGAACGGGTACTGCGTCGCTGTGTCCACTCGATACGTGTTGCCGTCGGTCAGCTCGTTGAGTCGGAAGAACACGGTGCCGGGAGAGGTCGGACTCCCGAGCGAGGAGAGCGAGAGCTCGTAACCACCGGTGGTGCCGATCGCGGCCTTCTTGATGATGTCCTGGGTGGCCTGCTGCGCGGGCTTCACCCAGGCGGTCAGCGTGATCGCGCCGGTGATGTCGAGGCTCGGATCGTCGGGCACGAGGGCGTAGTCGGCGGCGCCGTCGATCTCGAGGCCAAGACCGGACACGCCCGAGATCCACGCGGGCGCGCCAGAGATCGTGGCATCGTTGGACTGCCCGGACGAGTCGACGAGCGTCGTGCCGGAGCCTTCCTCCATCTCCCAGTAGCCCACCAGATCCAGGTCGAGCGTGATCAGGCGACCCTCGGTGGTCGATCCGTCCGAGGCGAGCACGACCATCTCGTTCGACCACGGCTGCTTGCTGCTCGTCGCGTCGTTGAGACCGCCGGTCATCAGCGTCTGCCTGGGACCGAACGCGATGGACGTGGTCGAGCTATCGCGATACACGATGTCGTTCAGACCCTCGCTCGCGGTGTACACCACGCGCACGATGTCGGCGCCTTCGTTGAGGATCACGATTGCGCGTGTGCCGGACTGGTCGACCTCGTAGAGGTTGTCCCAGGTACCGCCAGGCCCGCCGCCAGTGGGGCGCCGCACGAGCAGGGCGATCTTCGGGTAGCCGCCGGTGTCGTACGAAGTCTTTACTGCCGCGTAGAGCGTTCCATCGCTCGCGACCGCCACGTTCAGGTGGTCGTCGGCCATGCCGAGGCCGACGTTCAGGGCGGACTGGGATGCGGGAACCTCGTCGGCCTGCCACACCGTGGGATCGGTACCGTCTTCGTGAACGCGAAACCCGAAGCGCTCGGTGCTCTGGTTCGACCAAAGGACGCCGACGGTGGCGTTGGGGAGCGCGACGACGACCGAGATATCATCGGTGCTGACGCCGCTCGCGATTGTGACGGGGCCCGAGAACGACGAGTAGGGCGAGTTCGAGTAGTAGACGTCGATGTTCGTGCCGGACTCCGTGGCGAGCCACATCCGACCCAACGAGTCGACATCGATCGTCGCGGTCTCGCTGTCCGGCAAAGAAATCGCTGTCGCAGCCGGTCGCGTAGTCCACGGCTGGTAGGTGTTGGAGCCGGGCACGTACTCGACGGAGACGAGCTCGGGGGATCCGTCGTGGAGCAGGATGTGAGTGACGCCGCCGACCGCCTTGGCGTCGGCGCGCGTCCCGGTATCGGACGAGATTTGCAGCACGTGGGTCCAGCTGTTGTCGGATTCGAGCCGCCAGATCCAGGTGCCCGAGGGCGAGACAGAGGTGCTCGGTGCGACGGCCCACCACGTGTCGGCGTGTAGCCAGACCTTGGACTGCGGCTTTTCCGCCGTGTTTGCGGAGACGGAGATCGGATCGAGAATCTCGACGGTCTCCTGCGCGGCGGCCTGTCCGAACCACATCGCCGCGAAAATGGCGGCCCCAATGGCGCTACACACTCGACCCTTCATCTTCGACACCTCTTCTTTCGCCTTGTCTTGTTCGCTCTTCATCAGCCGCTGCCTCGACACGCGGCTGGGTTTGCGAACGGCATTGTCATACTCGACCTGGATTTCGATGTTGGTGGCCCCGTAGACTTTGATTGACAATCACGGGGCGGTAACGATGACGGGACGGGTTTTGCGGAAGCGGGCCGGAGGCTTTCGAAATCGCCGCCGGTTGCGTTACGAGGAACCCCAGGGACTGACAGTGGGATGCAAGTGCGCCGAGGGGTGGCCCGGTGATCGCGTGATCGAGATCCGCGCTGGAAGCCTTGCGAACCGCAAATGCCGCACTCGTGAAGGGCGGGCACAGAGTCTCCGCTCCTATTGGCTACCCAAATTCGCGCAAACGATCCCGAAGTTTCTCGATCTACGAGTCAGGCGCAGCCCAGGCGCAGCTCACACGCAGTTCACACGCAAACACTGCGCGCCACGACTGTAGAATGTCAAGAATATAAATGGGTCTTTCGCGAAAATATTGCTAGCCAGATCAAATCCGCTTCATTCAAATGTGCAGCTCATGCCTGCAAGCCTTCAGATTGCTTTCGATTCGTTGTGCGCGATCGAGCTAGGCTGGCGCCCCGACCCGGGCAGTCGGTTGCCGGCGGGGCCGCATCATGAGGGTTGAGTTCGGGCGCCGCCTCCAATTCTTTGCGATTTCAAATGATTCGGCGGGTGATTTTTCGAGCGGGCCATTCTCGGAACGCGATTTGCTCCAGACCGTCAGAAGGGGGTCGCAGATGGCGGGTCGAAACCTTCACTCTTTTTTGAGTCGAATAATCGCCAGAATGGGCGGGGGAACGTCGGCTGGCCTGCTCCAACACCAGGAATCTGGCACTGTATTTGGTCGGACGAGATCGCTGAAGTGGAGCGAAGACCCGCCGCGTGCATCGTCGAGCAGGAATCCGGTTCCCGACGCCTGCAGTGGCGGGTCTGGGAAATCTGCCGGCGTCGCCGGGCGCGATCCCGAAGGGCCTGCGCCGGCGCCTCGAACTCCTGCCCGAGGCGGTCGAGTAGCGAGGCCCCCGCTGCGGAATATGCCCTTGCGGTCCCACGGAGATTGTCGAAGTACGGTCCCCTCGACCTCGCAAGCGACAAAGGAGCGAGCCGGACGCGGGTTCGGATCCGTGATCCACACGCTCCAATCCGCCGTGCCGGTTCGTTCGCGTGGCGCTGGCGTCACTTGAGCGGCGTCAGTTCGACGCGGCGGTTCAGCGCGCGCCCGTCCTCGGTGCTGTTGTCTGCGATCGGATTCGATTCGCCGAAGCCCTTCGCCTCGAGCCGACTCGACGAGACGTCGTGCTTGATCAGGTAGTTCGCAACGCTCTCGGCGCGACGTTGAGAAAGGGCCTGATTGTAGACTTCGGTGCCGATCGAGTCCGTGTAGCCTTCCACTGCGGTGCGTATGTTCGGGCACTCTCGCAGCGTCTCGGCCGCGACATCCAATGTCGCCATTGACGCTCCCGTAATCTCGTCGCTGTCGAACGCGAAGGTCACGCCGCGCAGAACGATTCGGCCCGTACACGGGTCGGGCGGCGCAGGTGCGGGCGGCGGCGGCGGCGGGGGCGGCGGTTCGGCTGCCGCTTTACGCGGCGGCGGGGGCGGCTCTTCGTAGAGCAGGGCGCAGATGCCGTAACCCAGGGCCGCTGCCGCCAGCATGCTTCCGACCCCGATCCCCGCGGCGGCGCCGTCGTCGTGGTTTCGCGAGTAGTCGTAACCTCCCAGGCCGCCGCCGACCGCGCCGGCCGCTCCGAACATCATCGCACATGTCTTCGGGTCGTCTTGACCCTTCATCGAAGCGCATGCGGAAAGGAACACGGTGGCAACAACCAACGCAACGATTCGCCTCATTGCAAACCCCTCTTCTGCCTCGAAGCTTGATGTCTCATGGCACCATGCCTGGGAGAGGAGGTACCCAATTCATCCTCTCCCGATTCCCGACTACTCAAATCGAACTGCTCGAATGCGGTACATCTGATGATCCTGCTGATGTCCCTGAACTCGGATAATCATCGGAGCGGAATTCTAACACGACAGCGGCCTATCCGCTGACCTGCCTCCTCAATCGGGTCCAGTCGGAATGTTGGGATTTCGGCCGGATCGAGGGGGGCAAGATGCGCGAGAATCGACATTCGGCAGAGCAGATCATCGCAAAGCTGATACGGGAAGATAAATGGCGGGTTGGCGATGAGCGATCATACATCTGCGCCGCGGGCTGCATTCTCGTGACTTGGAGTCAAAACGACTTGATCGTTAGGCGTAGCCCCTCGGAATCATTGGATTGGCGTGGGGTTCGAATCCGGTCGCGCCTCCGTTGAGAGCGGTATGGCGCTGCGTTTCCTTGCCACTCGATTTCTTGTCGTAGTGTTCAGAACTCGTCGTGCTTGGCTGCTAGTGGGCCCAGTTCAGGGTTTCGAAGTCGGCGAGTTCGGCTTCGAGTCGCCACTGTTCCCGGGCGCGCTCGCTGGCTGCGAGGAAGTCTGCGCACGCGGGCGTCGGGTTGCCGGAGCCGGGGGTGTCGCTCGCGCAGGCGGGTGTCAGCGTGAAGGTTCCCGACTGCTGCCACAGGCTGGCGCCGGGTAGGAAGCTGTGGGCGAGGCTGTTTCTCGCCAGGGTCTTGAGGTCGCGGTAACCGAGGTCGTAGCGGAGGGCTGCGCGCAGGTACTCGTGGCTGAGGTCGATGCGCGAGATGCCCTCGTCGTCGGTGGCGAGGGTCAGCGGAACGCCGGCTGCGAGGTAGAGCGGGAGCGGGTGGTCGTCGCCTCGGACGTCGAGGATGATGTCGTTGCTGGTCAGGCAGATCTCGACGAGGACGCCGCGTTCGCGCATCACCTCGAGGAGTTCGAGCGCATCGTCCTCGTAGGCGATGTCGACGCCGTGCCCGATCCTGCGGGCCTGCCCGACCTCGACCGCTTCTCGAATGTGGAAGCGAAGTTCTTTCGGGTGTACCAGGCCGAGTGTCAGCTCACCCGCGTGCAGGGCGACGTTCACGGGCTCGGGTGCCGTGGTGACCAGGAATTCCAACATTTGCATGTGCGTGGTGTAATCCCGCAAGGAGACGCGATCGTCCTCTGGCGAGATGAGGTTGAGACCGACCATGCGCGAGTCGGCGCGCGCGATCTCGACCGCGAAGGCGAGCTGCGCGAAGACTTCGGCTGGCGTTCGGTTCCTCGACGTCTGTTGCAGAAAGCGGACCGTGACCGCGCAGCCGGGGGACGCATCCGCTCCGTCGCAATCCAGAATCTGCTGAAGTTCTCGCTCCATCTCGTCGAGTTCGCGTTGCCCCCCCTCGACGAGGTCGGCGAGCCCGGCTTCGAGAAGGGCACGGCGCGTCGACGCAAAGTCGGAGCGCAGCCCAACCTGCCTGCCGAGCTTTCGCACGGCGCGATTCTGTGGCGAGATCATCAGTTCCAGGTAGTAGGTGCGCTGCTCGGCGGCGCGCGTCGCAACTTCCGCGACCATCTTGCCGGGCTGCAGCCTGGAAACCGGCGAGGCCGCCTCGAAGGCGGCGAAGAAGTCGCTGTGACCGGTTCGCCCCGCGAAGGCCAGGTTGCGGGTCGACATCTGATCGATGAGTCGATCGTAGATTTCCGAATCCTCGAGGGTCGCCAGGCGCATCATCGCCGGATCTCCGGCGTCACACTTCAGCAGCTTCAGCGCCTCGCCGGCCCGCTGGACGCAGAAGTCCTGCTCGGCCGCCCAGGCGAGGTAACTCTCCGCGTAGACGGCGCCGCCCAGATGGCTGTGAAGGTCGCCTCCTTTGGGCATGCGCTGCAGGAAGACGCGGAGGGCCGGGGGTTGGTTGCGGTGGTCTTCGAACCAGGCGGCCGTCCGTTCGCTGTTTGCCGTTGCGTATGCGTCTGGTGAGGCGCTCGCATCCCCGCTCTGCAGCGAAGGGTTGCTCGCGCACCCCATCGCCATCGCCAGGAGCAGGGCGAGCCGCGCAGGCGCGCGCCATCCAAAGCCTATCCGCCGCGTGCCGCAACCCATCCCTGCGCCCCTTCCGACCGTGATCCGGGCGATGATAGGGAAAACAAGCTGCGTCATCGCCTGAATCGATCGGTGCGGCCCCTCAACCCAGCGAGGTGACCTCTTCGCGTTGTGGTGATGCGCTGGGATCGAGGCGCTGACCGTCGGGATCGAAGTAGTGGATCTTTGCGAGCCGCTTGCGCTGGAGGAAGGCGTCGAGAGAGGTCTTGAGTACGCCGAAGCCGTAGCGGACCGAGCGTTGGAAATTGATCGACGACGCTTCCTTGAAGTAGGCGGTCGGGCAGCTCACCTCGCCGATCTTGAATCCCGCGAGCAGGATTTGCGCGAGCATCTGGTTGTCGAACACGAAGTCGTCCGAGTTTTCGAGCAGCGGCAGGGTTGCGAGGACCTCGCGCGAGAACGCGCGGTAGCCGGTGTGGTATTCGGAAAGTTTTGCGCCGGTGAGGATGTTCTGGATCACCGTGAGAAGGCGATTGGCGATGTATTTGTACAAGGGCATGCCGCCCGCGAGCGCGTCGCCGCCGAGCACGCGCGATCCGAGGACCACGTCGAAAGGCCCGTCCGTGATCAATCCGATCATTGCCGGTAGTAACTTCGGTGTGTACTGATAGTCCGGGTGGAGCATGATGGTGACGTCAGCACCGAGGCGAAGCGCCTCGGTGTAGCACGTCTTCTGGTTTGCCCCGTAGCCGCGATTTGTGGCGTGGACGAGTGTTCGCAAGCCGAGCCGCCTCGCAACCTCGACGGTCTCGTCTCCACTCGCATCGTCCGTGACGATGACGTCGTCGACCAGATCGAGCGGGATCTCCCGGTAGGTCTGCTCGAGCGTCCTGGCGGCGTTGTAGGCCGGCATCACGACGGCGACTTTCTTGCCGTGAAACAATTCGGATCGCTCCCCTTCAGGCGGTCATGCGGGCTAGACTGACGGGCACTCGCTGCCCGGGTGGCGGAAAGGTAGACGCGGGCGACTTAAAATCGCCTGGCCAAGAGCCGTGCAGGTTCGAGTCCTGCCCCGGGTACCGAATGCCGAAGCCGCCGGTCTCTTCACGCAAATAGGTTCTGCCCCGGGAAGCAATCACCCGCCGAGTGCACCCTTGCCGATGATCGCGCGCACCTCGTCGGCTTCGAGCAATTCCTCCAGCGCGTCCCGGTCGAGCAGGGTGGTGCGCTGATAGTCGCGCTCGGGGAGCTCGAGTTCGAGGCGGTAGATCTCGCGCGGAGACCGGAATACCCGGCGGATGCGCAGGTTTCCCGCCTCACCTCCTTCGAGAATCTCGCTGCGCAGCGATTCCAGCACCCGCTGCGATCGATCTTCATCGGAAGAGGGTAGGTAGGGGCTCGGAGGGGTCGCGGAGTCTGCAGCGGACGAGTTGCGCCCGAGGCGGTGGCGGCGCGCGATCTTGAACGATCCGGGGGGGCGCATGAACGAAGAGCATACCCGCTCGAAGGAGCGCGCTTCAAGCGGCATCGGGGCTGCTGGTGGTTTGACCCGGAGGCGTTCAGTCGCTGGTTTTTCCGGTGTCCGTGCGGTGATTGATGTAGGCCTCGAGGGCTTCGAAGTGTTCGGAGGCCCCTCCGAGAAATTCGATGCCGACGCCGGCCTGGTTCTCGCTCGGATTGGCGCTGACGGTTCGCTTGACCCATGCGACGCGGCCGATCGCCTCCAGGGGTTGGCCGGTCGGCAGCTTGATCTCGACCAGCAGGCGCCGACCCGGATCGAGCGGCTCGGCGGTTTTTACGAAGACACCACCCCTCGACACGTTTTCACAGGTTTCTTGCAGCGATCGGAAGAAGGGGCGCCCCGTCCAGGGGTCTCGCTCCGGCTCGATGCTGGAGATGCGGACGGTGATTCCGGCGGCGATCCGCTCGTAGCGTCGTTTGAGTTGATTCGAAATCGTCTCGGACATGGTCCCTCTCTCCCAATTCAGCAGCCGGCAACTTATCGGCAGGCACCCCGAATCGGCTTGAGGGGCGAATCGGTTCGAGTGCCAATTCGGCGTTTCGATCCATCGAGGGGGCTCCCGGTCTGAGGGGCTTCGGCCGCTGGGGTGGATTCGACTCTATCTGGGCTTGCGGGACCGCGGCTGCGTCTCTTCAGTCAGCATTTCGCCCGCTAACTGCCTCAAGCGACTCTCTCTGCGGGTCGAAGAGGGATCGGGGAGCAGCCCTCGGTACGGGGTGGGCTCCGCGTACGAGCTTATGGGTGGGAGAAGAGTGGTAGAAGTATGGACAAGCTAGTTTTCCCTTCCGATCAGTCGGCCCGCCTCGGCTTGAAGGAAGGAGAATCCGTACGCCTGCTGGCGTCCGGTTCCAAGACGATCCTGCTCGAGCGGATGGATGCGGAAGCATCCGAGGCGCTTCCCTGGGATCGG
>JAHEEJ010000411.1 GCA_024640705.1 Deltaproteobacteria bacterium | reverse complement strand
TCGGAGACCGTTGTTCGCAGCGCTTGGCGCAGCAGGCTGGCCGAGTACAGCACGGGATTTCCCGTGCTGTAGATGAAGAACCAGAACTGGTAGCGGGCGCGAATGATCGGGTCGCTCTGGAATTCGTTGAGCATCTCGGCCCAGCGCGCCGGGCTCGAGGCGGTTCCGTGCACGAGGACGATGGGGATCTTGCCCGGTCGGTAGGGTTCCAACATCAGGAGGCCATCGTTCGTCGCCAGGTTTTCGCGCACGCCAACGAGATCGCCTCTGCGAAAGCCCGCAATCTCGAAGTCCCACAGACTGGAACGGCCGAGTCCGTACGCGAGGGCTGAGGTCGTTTCGTATTCGAGGGGCACGTGTTGCCCCGCGATATCGATCTCTGAGACTTCGGCCTCGGTATAGATTTCGGCGCGCCCGCGCATCGAGCCCGTCCGCAGCCCATTCGCCAAGTCTTCGTAACGGATCAGGACCGTGACGGGCACTATGACGCGATTGGGGACGCGTGCGCTGCGGAGCGGGAGTTTCGCGCCCTCTTGACGGGTCGCGGTGGCTACGAATGGCGCGCCGATCCCAGGCTGCCTGTAGCGATTGCGCAAACCCCGCACGGCGAGCTGGGCAGCGGGCACCATATCTTCGAGTTGCCGGTCCGCATAGCGCAACTCCTCGCTATCCATCGATAGATGGAGGGTTCCGAGGTGGAATGGATACGAGACTTCGCCGGTTCTCACTTCGCCAGTCACGGGCTCGATCGCCGATGTGATGGACAGATTGTAGATGTCTACCGCTACGCGCAGCCGCGGATCGAAGCCGCTCGGAGGCGGACGTGAGTCCTCGGGAAACAGGAACACGAAGGCGTAGATCGATGCTGCGACGTAATAGGCTCTGGCTTTCGCACACTCCGCGAGAGGCGGCGCATGCCGGCCGAGATATGTACGGCGACTTCTGGTTTGCATATGCGCGCGGCGGCAGGTTCTTTGTAGAGTCGTCGCGCGCAGATACGAGTATTCGGATAGAGCAAATAGCCGATCGTTGGTCATTTCTTGCATCGTGATGTCGTGGAGTTGCTCGAGTGATCGCTCCGGATCCTGACGGAAGTTTTCGCTGAGACCGAGTCGGCGCATCACCTGGCGCGACGCGATGCTCGGTATGTTGGCGGAGATTGCGTTTTCGGTGAGAGCCTGGCGGACGCTGCCGCGGTCGACCTTGCGAACGCCGACTGGCGTCGTACAACCCGCAAGGCTTCCGAGAATCAGCAGGACAACGGCGGCTCTCAGCGGTCTGTTCATGGTTCCAGGGACCCTGTGGTTACTGGTTTGGTTTGCGACATCGGGTGTCTGCGTCCGGGCAGGCCTTCTCGGATCCCTGTCGAGAAATCGGAGTCCTCCGCGATGGCCTTCGCCCGTTCCGTGATGTTGCTCTGCATTCTCAACTCTTCGAACGGCATGCTCGTATCGATCGTTCCCCGCTGGTAGCCGAGTTCGTCGAGGCGCCCATTGAGGAGGATCCGCCAGTCGAACGGGCTCCCCGGCGTGACGCTCTGGATGTGATGGCGAATCGCCGTCGTACAATTGTATCTGAAAGCATTGTACCAGCGAGGCTTCTGTGAGAGTCGATTGATCTCCTCGAGGTAGGCCAGGAGTACGTTGCGCGCGGTTTCCGGCTTGGCGATCAGATGATAGAGGTAGACGTCCTCTCCGCGGTGGTTGGTTCGGAGCCGGACGACATCCCGCTCGTCGGAGACCACGTAGTAGAGTTCGAACTGGCGGAAGAAACCGCGCACCGCCGAGTACTCTTCGCCGACCTCCTTGCGGGTCTCGATCGAGATCGCGAGCGGTGGTCCGTCTTCGAAAACCCAGCTCATGATGGTGTGCGCGATCCAGGGCGATCCCCAGTAGATGAGAAAAATATCGACGCCCTGGAGCTTCGATAGATCGTAGTGGCGCTGCTCCCAATGTTCGTCGTAGTCGAACTCCGACCGATAAGTGAAATTTCGGACGTTCCGGATCGTGATCAAATCGCCGTCGATTTCTGCAGACGGCAGACGGGCGACATCGGGAAGCCATTCCCTTTCGTTGCTGGGTTCGATGGAGAGCCACCAGAAGATCACAGCGAGGAAGAGAGCGCAGTAGCAGAACAGGCTCTTCCAGAACGGCCGTATCCATCCGACGACAGCGATCGCTGCGAGGGCAAAGGCGGCAGTGATCCAACCGGAGAGCGGGCTGTCGAAGAACAGGGCAGCACACGCCCATGCAAATGACGCCAAAAAAAGCGGTGTGAGAAGTGTCCAGCGGAGGATCGTCTTCATGGGCCGGCCAGCCTCTCGAAAGCGAAGTCTCTATCGGGCCAATATTGGCGTCGAGACAATTCGTCGTACGACTACTTGTTGAAGTCCTCGACGACTTCTTCGACGCTCAGGCTGTCGCTCCCATCCGTGTCTGCCACGCGGAAGTTTTCGAAGCGAGCGGCCAGAAATTCAGCAAGAGAAAGTCGAGAGTCGCCGTCGCCGTCGGCGGTTTCGAACAGCAGATCCTCATCGAAAGCCTTCAGCTGCCCAATCGTCACGAAGCCGTCTTTGTCCACGTCCGCGAAATAGAAGATCTGGATGATGCGCTGCTCGAATTCCTCGCGGCTGATTTCGCCATTGTGGTTTTGATCGGTCGCGGCGTGCGCGGCCCGCGGGTCGTAGGGCGGCGGGATTTCGTCGCTCCAACCCGAAGCCGGAGCGAGCAATGCCCACATCAACAGAGCAATCGAGATGCGTTTCACGGGGGTCTCCTCTATGTGCGATTCGAGCGCGCTCTTTCAGCCCTGGATGCGCCAGGATCCGTCGGCCTGCCGGCACGCCGTTCCATAGCTTTTCTCGGGCTTGCCACCGACGAAGATGTCCTGCTCGTACTCGCGGCAGTACTGACCACTGGGCGCCTGATAGGTTCGCGTGGGCGTGATGCTGCCCGAGTTCCCAGAATCCGGATTGTTCCAAGCCGACGCTTCGCCGGTGCGCGCGTTTTCGAATGCTTGCTGCGCGGCCCGCTGGGCCATCTCCTTGTCCTTTTGATCGAGTGCGTTGCCCACCGCCCCGCCCAAGAGGCCACCGATCAAGACGCCGCCGACGATGCCCGCGGCGCCCCCTCCTGCTGCGGCGGCGATCAATCCGCCGCCGGCCGCGCCGAGCATCCCACCCATCGTGGTCTTCGGATTGTTCCGC
>JAHEEJ010000410.1 GCA_024640705.1 Deltaproteobacteria bacterium | reverse complement strand
AGCACCTGCGGCCTTTGAAGGCCCTCGCCGTTGCCGGCGACCTGAACGGCGTATACGTGTCGGGCTTCGCCTATGCGTACCCCATCCAGGCGCTCGCCAACGCCGAGGCGCTCGAAAACTGCGAGGAGCGTCGCGCGGATCGCCGGATCGAGCAAGAGTGCCGCCTGTATGCGATTGGCAACGACCCGATGCAGGAAGCCGGGACCGAATAAGTCCGCTTGCTATTCCAGCCGGGTCGTGTCGCTCTCGCGTGATTCGAAAACGAAGAAGTGGGTCGTCGACCGCCTGTATGCCGTTCCTTCCACTGGGCCCGAGTGGTGGACGATTTCCCCGGTCTCGAGATCCATCAGATAGATCTCGGCCTTGGCAAAGCCCCGGCGAAGCGTGTTCTTGTAGAGCGCGAGTTCCGGGACCGTGAACGGAATCAACCCCCCCGAGCTGCCCTGGATTCCCATGAACCGCCCGCTGATGTCGAGGCCGATTGCACCGACGAGGCAGCTCAAAACGTACTCCGCAGCTTCGGCGTTCCTCACGATCAGTGCGCCGCGTTTGGCGAGGGCGACTTCGATGCCGCGCTGGAGATAGAGATCGTCCAGCACGTCGCCCGGAGGCCCGACCTCCACGTAGACCGACTTGCCGTCCATCTCGGGCCATTCCAGTTGCTCGAGGGCACGGTCGATGGCCGTGGTCGCGAGGATCTGCTCCCAGCTGGACCGGGGCGTCTGGACGCGACTGCTGAACGCGCATCCGCTCGCGATCTGCAGCAAGGCACAGAGCATGGCAAAACGCACCATAAGCCGCGAAGCAGAAAGCCGGTTGAAATCGGAACGAATGACCATGGGGTTCTCCGGGGAGAATCGCGCCAAGGCTGGAATTCTATTCCAGTGATCGATTCCCCGCGATCTTTCTGCCGATTGAGATTACGCGCACAAGGTTCCGAAGCACGACCATCTGCCTGTCGCAGAAGCTCCTATCCGCTGACTCGATTCCGTTGCGGGCTGCCCTGCGAGCGCGTACGCTTCGGGCGTCGATTGGAGCGATTTCTCGCGCCCTCGAGGTTGGGAACCCGCAATCGATCGGCCTCGGAGGCTCGAAGCCTTTTCCCTAAACGGTTGGCCTCCTTCGGGAATCGGTAGTCGTCAAAGGAGATCCCATGAAGCGTTTTGTGTCGTCTGCGCGTGTTGGTCTCGCGTGCGCCAGTTTGTTCCTCGCTGGCTCATCGCACGCGGGCGGCCTCTATCTGAGCACCTTCGGGGATCCCAGCATGGGAACCGCGAGCGCCGGTGCCGGTGCGGTTGCCGAAGACGCCTCGACGGCCCACACGAACCCGGCCGGGATGACCCGACTCGACGATCATCAGCTTCTGAGCGGTCTCGCTCCGGGGTTTTCGACCGCCAAATTCAAGAGCGATGCCAACACGCCTCGCGGAGGCACGGACGGAGGCGATCAAGGCGGATTCATTCCGATTTCGTCGACCAGCTATGTCCACAAACTCTCCGATCGGTGGCGCCTGGGTATGAGTGTTTTGTCCTTCGCGGGCGCTGCATTGGATCCCAGTGATGACTGGGCGGGTCGCAACGAGGTGAGCGAGATCTCGCTCTTCACCCTGACCTTCTTGCCGGCGGTCGCGGTGCGTGTGACCGATTGGTTGTCGGTCGGCGCCGGTGCAGCAGTCACCTATGGATCCATGGACATGAGGCTTCGCGCTCCGATCGGTATGGAACCGACCATCAGGCTGAAGAAGCTGAACGACTGGGCGGCTGCACCGATCGCGTCCGTTCTCATCGAGCCGACACCCGAGCTGCGATTCGGAGTCGTCTACGCGGGCGAGACCTCGTTCAACCTCGGTGGAGACACCGTCATTCCCAAGAATGCGCTCATCAGCAATTCCGGCATCGATCTCGAGCTTCCGCTCGCCCGCGCCGTTCGGACGAGCATCTATTGGGACGCCACGGACCGGATCGCATTGGTGATGAACTCCGGTTGGGAGGATTGGAGCGCGGCAAAGAGTCTACCCCTTTCGGTGACGGGCGGATTGATCGCATCCGCCAGTGTTCCGTTGGAGTTCCGCGACACCTGGTATCTCGGTCTGGGTGGCTATTACAGACTGAACGACGCGTGGAGATTGCAGACCGGCTTCCGCTACGACAGCTCGGCGCTCAAAGACAAGGATCGGACGACGGTCCTCCCGGTCGATCGAGCCTGGACGTTCGCAGTGGGCGGACTCTACGACTTCAGCGAGAAATTGAACCTCGGCTTTGCCTTCTCCTGGACGAACCTCGGCAACGCACCGGTCAACAAACCCACCGTCAAGGGAAAGTACAGCCGCAACGACGTCTTCTTGTTCAACATCAGCCTCAACTGGAAGAAACTTCCGTGGAGTGGCCGCGGGACCTTCTGAAAGTGGACTGATCCGATTGGCCTTTTTCTCGGGCCTTCATCGATCCCGAATTCGGCCTCGACTCGGGCGCGCTGGTTTTTTGCTCGCGGTTTTCGAGTTCATCGACAATGCCGAAATGCGCGCTCTCTCTGTCAACCTCTGAGATCTTGCCTGACACTGCACCCGTTCGCCTATCTGCATGCCGATGCGTCGACGACGTCGCTCGTGAGGCCGCTGGCATGAGTGCGGCTCGATCGCTCTTGGTGGGACGAGTCCGTCGGGATCTCTCGGAGCTTGATAAGAGGCGGTGGTATGATCCGTGCTCCGCCACACGGAGCCGGTGAATTGAAGCCGATTCGAAAGAGACGCCTCGCGGTGATCGTCGGCGCGCTGGTCGTCTCGATGATCGCAGTCGAGACCCTGATCGAGTCGCTCAACGCCACCGAGACGGTTCGGATCGTCGAGCGCCGCCTTTCCGATGCGAGCGGTCTGAACGTTCAACTCGGTCGCGACTTCCATCTGGAGATCCTTCCGGTGCTTCGCTTCGAGGTCAACGATGTGCTGGTGAGTGACCCCGAGCCGCCGTTTCCACCTGTGCTGAAGGTCGAAACCCTCCGCCTCGAACTCGATTCCTGGCGCCTCTTGTTTGGCGCCGTCGAGATCGATGCGTTGGACGTTCTCGGCGCCGAGCTGTTCATCGATGCAGGCGTCGCCGATGGCGGCGAGGTTTCGGCGGACCTGCCAGACGCGGACACATCGGCCGGAGCTGGGATCGATTTTCGGATCCGCCGTATCGGTGTCGAAGATCTCTGGATCTTCTATCGCG
>JAHEEJ010000088.1 GCA_024640705.1 Deltaproteobacteria bacterium | reverse complement strand
GGCCGGCCGGTGGGCATCGTCGCCAACCAACCGAAGGTCAAGGGCGGTGTGCTCTTCGTCGATTCCGCGGACAAAGCGGCGCGCTTCATCTGGCTCTGCGATGCGTTCGGAATCCCGCTGCTGTTTCTTGCCGACGTGCCGGGCTTCATGATCGGCAAAGCCGTCGAGCGCCAGGGGATCATCCGCGCGGGCGCAAAGATGATCATGGCGGTCTCCGAGGCCACCGTGCCACGACTGAGCGTGATCGTCCGCAAGGCGTACGGAGCGGGCCTCTACGCGATGAGCGGCCCCGCCTTCGAACCTGAAGCCTGCATTGCGCTGCCGAGCGCGATGATCGCGGTGATGGGGCCGGAGGCCGCCGTCAACGCGGTCTATTTCAACAAGCTGCAGGGTCTCGGGGACGAAGAGCGCGCCGAAACCGAAGCCCGGCTGCAGCGCGAGTATCGCGAGGACATCGACATCGAACGCCTTGCGAGTGAACTCGTCATCGACGCGATCGTCCCCCCGGAGACCCTGCGCGACGAAATTGCCGCGCGCCTCAATGCCGCCGAAGACCGCCGTGATGTCCCGCCGGCGAAGTGGCGCAGCGTGCCCCCCGTCTAGTCAGGCGCTCACCTCGGCGATCCAACGGATCCAGAAGGTGACACCACTGTCCGCCAAAGTCTGACAGACTTTGGCGTGCGTTGTTGATCGCGCCTCTGCGGCACGAGTGTGTCGCGCCCAGCGGCCGCGTCTGCCGCCCCGCTGATTCATCACCGAATCGCCAACTCCCTGAATGAATTCAAAAAAAGTTTTTCCAATCGGCTGCTACGCGTTGCCGACAAGTTTCGCTGCTCTCGATCTCTCGTTCTGGAATTTGGCACACCGTTTGCTGTTACGGAGTTTTGCCCGTGATCGCAGCGGATCCAGCGTTGGATTCGCTTTGCGTCGGTATCGGTTTGCGGATTTCGAGGAGGGACCAAGAGATGATGAGGCACTCGAACGACGAAGGCTCGAGGGACTCCAATGGCGCGAGCAAATCCACCGCGAAGCGAAAGCGTGAATCTCGAGTCCCGAAGAATCGGGACTTCGTTGTATTTTTCGTGTTGATCGCAATGACCAGCGCGTTTCCCAGTGGGGCCGCGAACGATCCGAAGGATCTGACTAGCCAAAATGGAGAAGATGCCACGGTCTTTCAGAGTACCGGCCGGGCACATCTTCGGATCGAGATCGAGACTCCGAAGGGAACGGGAGGCAGTGAGCCCGATCTGGCGCTCACCTATGCGAGCAATCTCGTCGACGGCCCGTTCGGGGTGGGTTGGAACGTGGAACTCGGGGAGATTCGAAGGACAGCGCGCTTTGGAACGCCTGAGTACGACGATGCGGAAGACCAGTTCGAGTTCGACGGTGTGCTTCTCGTTGCGCGCCCGGATCAATCGGTCCCCGGCGTGGAGTATCGAACCATCCAGGAGTCTTTCGCGCGCATCAGCTGGATCCGGGGTCAGGGAACTGCGGACAACTACTGGGAAGTCAAGTTCCCAGATGGTCGCACGGCGCGTTTCGGCGCAGACCAGGAATCGCGCATCCGTCGGGGTGGCGATCTCACTCCGGATGATGACGCCGGTGAGATCGGACGCTGGCTGATCTCGTCACTCGAGGATGCAAACGGCAACGTCACGCGGTTCAGCTATGACCGCAGCATCGATGTCGGAACCGCCTATCCGCTCGCGGTCTCCTACAGCTACCGGAACGATTCCCAAACGCCAGTAGGGGGCACAGAACGACGGATTGAATTCACGCTGGAGGACCGAGACGACCCGATCATGGGCTTTCCGGCTGGTCTCGAAACGCGTATCGGAAAGCGGGTTGCGGAAATCCGCAGCCTCGTGGGCGGAGCGGTCTACAGACGCCTTGTCCTGAACTACGCCGCAGTCGATGAATACACCTCTACGGGGCGAACGCGCCTCGCCTCCACACAACTCTTTGGCACGGATTGCGATCCGGTCGAACAGGATCCCGAAACTTCCTGCAGCGGGCTGCCCAAGAAGATGTTCCGCTACACGGATACGACTCCCGCGATTCCCGATCAGCCGGAAGCGCAGTGGGAGGATCGGGTCTGGGCTGGCGATCCGTCGCTGTCGTTTACGCTGCCCGGCGGTGCGAGCCGAGGGGTTCAAATTGGTGACATCAACGGAGACGGTTTCCCGGATTTCGTTCAAGCCTGGAGAAAGCCGGCGGATTCGGGCAATCAGTTCGAGGTCTACCTGGGCGAGGGAAGTGGTTGGGGAAGCCAGAGTCCAGAGTGGACGGCCGCACTGATGTCGTTGACGGTCCGTGCGTACGAGATCAAGGAAATTCGGGAGACGGATTCCAAAGGCGGCGTGACGTGCTCGATCGAGGCGCCCACCCAAGTCGACCGGAACGTCTTCTTCTACTTCAAGGATCCCTACTCGTCGACTGAGATTCTTCCGATGATCGAGGCGAAGTTGGTGGATTTGAACGCGGACGGGTTTGCGGACATCATTCTTTCGTTCGAAATCGGTGCGGGAGCCGTGTCGGCAGACGCGTCTTGCGCGGTTGCGCCGAATCGTTGGGATGCGGCGCCGCAAATCCGCCATGTGTGGATCAATCAAGGAAAGCTCAGCCCCGAGGGTCCCGGCGATCCCGGATTCGGATGGCTGGAAAACCAGGAATGGGCTGCGTCACTGCCGCCGTTCTACTCGATCTTCCTGTGGAGTGATGCCGGGCAAGGTGACGCCAGGCCGGGATGGGCATTTCCGCCGGGAGACAATCGAAAAGGACTCGTGGGCAGGAATAGTACGCAGGGGACGGCCGCCTACTATTTCGATCACGGCGTGCGCATGCCGGACCTCAACGGAGATGGGCGGCCAGACATCGTTGCAAAGAGGGGACCTGCCAGTTTCGGCATGGATGCACCGGTCGTTTCCTTTCCCGAGGGCGTATGGCTGAGCAAGCCGAATGGCGTGGGGTGGGTGCACCATGCCGGATCGACGTCTGCCTACCTTCCACCGGACCCGCTCGTGGTGGAATTCGGCTACCGGGCGGACAATGACAAATTCGTCCTGGATGCCGATACCGGGGTCCGATTTGCAGACGTCAATGGCGACGGACTTGCGGATATCGTCAAGACCGATGCGGAGCCGGTCCAATCATCGCACGCACAATATGAACATCAACCGCTACCTGCCGCATTGCTTAAACAGGGCGTCTGGCTGAATACGGGGAGTGGGTGGTGTGGACCCGGTGATCCGCGCTGCGAATCAGCCGCGCAAGATTACCTTCCAACGCTGGCGAACGCGGGAAGGTTCACGGAGGTTTATACCGCCTGTACGGGTCTCACTGCCGGCGGCACCTCGATAACCCAGCCCTGCGAAAATCACACGGGTGTACGAGGTACCGAACTTCGCTTCGTCGATTTGAACGGCGATGGTCTGATCGATTTGCTCAAAACGGACGATCCTGACTTCGGGGGATTGAACGCGTGGATTCAGGACCCGAGCGCTTCGTCTATCTGGAAACAGGATCCTCGATTCGTTCCAGCCGATGTGATGGCGACGATTCGAAAATTGAAGGGGAGTGCCTCATCCTCCGGCTATCAAATCTGGGATAGCGGCGTTCGCATCCTCGACTTTGACGGCGACGCGACGGTCGATCTTCTGCGCGACGTGGCCACACTTGCCAGAGAAATGCTCATTTCGAGGACCGCCTACATCGATCTGGTCGAAGAGTTCTCCAACGGGCAGGGCGGGATCCAACGCTTCGCATACCAATCGGCGATCAAGCAGCGGGATCCCGACTTCGAGGCTGATGCCGGAAACGATGCAACCGATCCCGTGTCTGGCGAAGCGGGGGAGATTGGCATTCCGAGATGGACCGCGCGACCGGTCGTCTGGCAGATGATCACGCAAGACACGCTGCCGGGCGGATCGACCCATACGACGACATTGAATTACGCGATGCCTCGTTGGGACAGCGAAAAGCGGTCTCTGCTTGGCTTCCGAGCGGTCGAGTTGATTTTCGATGGCAATTCGCGAACGCGGACGTATTTCTGGCAGAAGTTCGGGCGCACGGGTCGCCCCTCGCGCGTCCTGCATATGAACGGAGAGAGAGAACTGCTGCGCCAAGAGATCACCAACTGGGAGGTGGTACCCGGGAGCGAGAGCGAAGGCTCGATTGCGGGCGTCTATATCGGCCGTGTCGTCGAAGAACGAGCTGCGAATTATTACACCGGGGTTGCTGGTCGGGTCGCGGGAGCCACGCAATCGATTCGCTACGGATACGCCGATGCTGCTGGGAGTCGGCACGGATACAATTTCATTCACGAAATCGAATTCTCGCGACCATCCGGAATATTGTCGATCGAGCGGATCCCGGCATCCGCGGTGGTTGGCCCGGGCGATTGGATCGTTGGGCAACTCGGAAAGGAAATTTACCGCGACGGTGCGGGAGATGTATTGCGAGAAACGGAGTTCGATTACGACCGAACCCTTCCGACCCTGGTGAGAAGAACGAGGGCCGTGCGGCACGAACAATGGCAGAGCGGTTTCGCCGATCTCGTAAACACCTATGACGAATACGGAAACCTGGTTGGCAGAACTGATCCGAAAGGCCGCACTACCTACCTCTGCTACGACGGGGACACTGCGTTTTTCGACGGCAGCGCCTGCCCGGATGTAATGCAGACGGACAGCCACAGCGTGGTTGTCGGCGTGAAAGACCCGCGCGGGGAAGTCACGCGCTTCCGGCGCGATCTCGGAGGTGGTGCGGCGACAGAGGTAACCCGGCTGTACAGCGGCGATATGGAATCGCTGGACGTGGATCGATTTGGCCGACCAGAAAGGCTTTGGATGCAGCCAGACGGTCACGCCGATAGAAAGATTCTCGCAGAGCGAAATTACGTCGACGATGTTTCCACCGCGGGCCGACTCTACGTAGAGCAGTGGAATTATTTCGATGAGTCGACAGGAACCGATGTGGGCGCTGCGATACGCACGGCGACCTACTTGGATGGATTCGCTCGCGATGCAGTGACCGTATCCCCGGCGGCTCCTGGGCACGCCCACCCGTTCGGGCGTGCGATCACGGATCGAGACCACGCTGGACGGCCGCTCCGCGAAACCCTCGATCTCGCCTGTGTGGACGCGGATTGCACGGCGCTGGCTACGTACGCTGGGACGGCGGCGATTGCCCTGACCTACGACCCACTGGGGCGCGTTCTCACCCGCTCGACGCCGGATGGCGTAACAGCCTTCGACTACCGCGGAGCGAGCCTCAACCCTCCCTTCCCGCCCGGCTACGCCGCTACCGTTGCCTTGGATGCGGTTCTCGTAAAGGATCCCAAAGGGAATCTCACCGAGCAGTTGTTCGATGGCGATCGGCTGGTGAGCACGAATGAATGCAAGATGGGTGTTTCACCAGCTCAGATCGACCTCGCCGGCGTGACGTGCGAATCGCCGGATTCGACGTTCTACACCTATGAGGGCAGCGGTGAGCTGGATACGATCTACGACGCGCATCCAGACCAGGATTTTGCAAGCGCTGCTCGGCAATTGCGCTACCGCTACGACACGCTGGGGCGAGTCTGGAAAGTGAGCGACCCCGATCGAGGTGTGAGCTACACCGACCACGATCTGGTTGGCAATGTCGTTCGGACACTCGATGCCCGCGGCAGAGCAGTTGCGTATCAATATGATGAACTCGATCGCGTGCAGCTCATCGACACTCCGGGTGGTGCGGGTGATTGGGACCTGCTCGAAATCGAATACGATCCGAATACCCGAAAGCGCAGCCGCGTAATGGCAACGGGGATGACGTACAGCGAATCATGGGAATACGACGACTTCGGAAACCTCGAGAAGAATATCCGCAACGTCATTGGTAGAACACTGCTCACTGATTTCAGGTACGATTTGCTGGGCCGCCTGACGGCACTGAAGTCTCCGGTAACCACACAAGAACAAGTCCGATACGTCTACGAAGGAGCTTATCTCTCCAAAGTCTGCCGAAGTCTGGATACCGACGATTGTGAGACGGCTCCGAAAATCTCGTATATCGATGGTGTCGTGTACGACCCGCTCGGGCGGGTGACGGCGATTTCGGAACCTCATGGGGTCTTGACATACGACTACTACGATGTGACCGACGCATCGAATGGCAGGATCGTGAATCGGCTGAAGTCGATGGCGTTGGACGGCTCGAGGTTGGCTTTCGCGTACACCTACGACGCAAACGGAAATCTGAGCAGGATCGCCGATACCCACTCTGGGGACAGCCTGGACGCGACGGCCGACTATTTTTACGATCGACGCAATCGCCTCGCATCTTGGAAGGATTCGAACCAGATCGAAAGGCATTTTGCGTACGACTCGATCGGAAATCTCGTTGGGAGGAACTTGTCTGCTGCTCCGAGCGGACCTTCCGATTGGAACCAGGTCTACGATGACTCCAATAAGCCGCACGCAATTCGCATGAATCAGCGCGACAAGGGGTACGACTACGATGCGGCTGGGAATGTCGTGCAGAGGGGCGGAGAGCACCTCAGCTACAACTCGCTGGGGCAGTTGCGCTGCGTGGGCGATTTGCACAGCCCCTGTAGTGGAGGGTTCTTCTGGTACGACGTCGATGGGAACCTGCTCACCAAGACTGTCGGCTCTACGAGTGAGATCTATCTAGGGGATTACTTCCGTTTCGACACGGGCGCAGGAATTGCCTGGACCTACACGAGCGCTTTCGGAAGGCGTATCGCGATGACGAAGAACCCCGGCGCGATTCTTCGGGCTGCGTGGGCGCCCCCCGCGTGGCTGCCTTCCTTCGATCGCGATCTCTTTCTCCGGTTTCTATTCAGCATCGGGCTGCTGGTCGCGCTGGTACTTCTTGCCTGGCTGGGAGCCTTCGGGGCAATTGCAGACCGACCTGGCGCAACGTGCATCGCTTTGGCGGTGAGCGTCCTCATCGCGGCTCCGCCGCAAGCCTGGGCGCTGAGGCGGGGCAAGAGACAATCGATTGTCGTCCGGTACCTGTTCCACGATCACCTGGGCACAGAGGTTCTTGCGACCAATGATCGAGGGGATGTCGAAGAGCGGCGGGTCTTCGAGCCGTTCGGTGAAGTGATCGCTTCCCTGATCGATCCGAGAGCGAGCGCACCCGCGGCTTTTACCGGAAAGCGGTATCACGAAGAGCTGAGCCTGTACAACTTTGGAGCGCGTTGGTACGACGCCGAAGCGGGTCGCTTCGTGTCCGTCGATCCGCTTGTGCAATCGGTTTCCGACCCGCAGTCCCATAATCCCTATGGTTATGTGAGGAACAACCCGATCGGGTTCGTCGATCCCGACGGGCGAGCAATTGAAGGTGGTGCGGTTTTCGGGATTCTGGCCATTATTGCGTACTATTCTGCACGCGCATACACGACTTATAGTAGCATTCGAAACCTGGTTGAGAGTTTCGCTGGGACATCCGGAGCCGAAACCTCTCAGCGGAGTGATTCAGTTGTAGCTCAGAACACACTCACCGCGAGCGGCGAGCCCGCGGCAAAAGCCGCTCAATCGACCGCGAAGAATTACGGTTCAACCCGGGATTCCGAATGGGTACCGTCCGTCCCCCCCGCGCCGTCGCGGCTGAACGAAACGGCTGCGACAGACATTTCGCGCTGGCCTGATTTCTTTTCGATCAACATCAATGTCGCCATCCTGAATCCATGGACTGGAACCCTGGTCGGAGGGACGGGCGCGGTCACGGCCGACGAGAATGGCGACGTCTACGTCGGCGTCGGTCCGAGCGTCGGAAAGACCTTGACATTCGTGTCTGGCAGTGTTGCCATTGGCTGGCTCAATCAAAAGGCCGCGCCCACTGAGGAGCAACTCAGGAGCTTCTTCACCGGGCACGGATTCAACGCCAGTGCCGGCTTCTGGGGCGGTGGAGCGATCAATTACTCGCCAGAAACAGAGACCACCGCGACGAGCTTGGGACTCTTCACGCCTCAAGTGGGCGGGGGGTACACGTACTCCTGGCATATAGGTGACCTATGGAATTGAATTCCGGTAGTGGGCTAGCCACCCTGTTTCTCTGCGCATTGCTTCTGGGTGGCGGGACGATCGCGCTGGTCTGGCCGGACCGCATCCAGGTCTGGACGCTGGGCTTCTACGAGGGAGCGCACGGTCTGGCGAAGTGGAATCCCCTGCTCGATTGGATGCGAACCCCAAGTTACGTTGTTTCGCTCCGAATCGTGGGAGCGCTATCGATTGCGGCCGGATGCCTCGTCGCGCTCGCGCTGGCGAGAGGAGGTGCATGATCCGAACCGGATGCTGTGTAGTCGTAGTCCCGGGGTGATCCGCTTGGTCCAAATCTCGGGACTTTCTGCACGGCCGAAGTCTCTGGCGGAGGCCCAGCCACTTCGCCCGGGGGCTCCGAATTCAGTCCGATATTCATCTCCGACCCAAGAGCCCGTTTCGGGGCCCGGATGGTTGCGCGTTGGGTTCTTCGCGCGAGTCAGTCGGCTTCGGGGTGCTTGACGGTCAGAACCGGGCAGGGTGCGAGGCGCACGACACGCTCTGCCACGCTGCCGAGCATCGCGTGCTTGAGGCCGGACAATCCGCGCGTTCCCATGACGATCAGGTCGGCGTTGGTTTCCTCGGCCGCAAGGTTGATCGCCAGGGAAGGGCTATCGGCCGATAGGTGAGACTCGACCTTGATCCCCTCACCGGAGACCACTTCGTGCCAATCGCTGAGCCGTTTTTCAGCGGCATCGCGAATGTCCGCGTAGTAGCCGGAGGGCAGCACGATCCCATATGGAGAGACGCCCGCAGTCTGGATGTGGTAGCAGTGGAGCAGGTGGATCGTCGATCCAAACAGATGGGCGATCTGAATCGCGGTGTCGAGCGCTTCCCTGGAGTGCTCCGAGAAATCGACGGGAACCAGAATCGTTTCGAATCGAGTCATGGTCGTTCCCCCTTTCTTCAGTTACACCTGCATATCCAAGCATAATCTGTGCCGGTCGCAAAGGCCGCAGGAATGCCGCTTTGGTGTTGGATGAGGCAAGACGTCCCACGACGGGGCATTCGGCAGCAGATGAGAGTCGGCCGGGTTGAGTAGACAGGGGACGATGAAACTCAGATGGATATAAGCGTGAGTGGCAAAAATCGTGCGGTTTTTTCGGGCGCCTTTTTCAGTTACGGGTTTCGACCCTTCTTTTTGTCGGCCGGATGTTATGCGCCGATCGTCATCGTCTACTGGATCGGCGTGCTTTCGGGTTGGTGGCCTGCGCGGACCGATGGGTCGCCGATCTGGTGGCACGGGCACGAGATGGTCTTCGGTTGGGCGGCCGCCGCGCTATGCGGATTTCTGCTGACAGCGGTTCCAAACTGGTCTGCTTCGAATCCCGTCACGGGCGCGCCGCTCGCATTTCTCTGGTTGCTTTGGTTGCTCGGACGGGTTGGCATGTGGTTCGGCGCATCGCTTCCCAGTGGAATTGGCCCTGCACTCGATCTGCTGTTGATCCCGGGGCTGTTGTGTTTCGTACTGCCTCCGATCTATCGCCGCAAAGAGCCGCGCCACTACGTCTTCCCTGTGTTTCTGCTCGTATTCTGGGTTGCGAACCTGCTGAGCTTGCTTCCCTACGCGAGCGCCTGGCCCAACCGTCAGACGATCGGCCTCTACCTGGGCACGTACGTGATGATCGTGATGTTGACGATCATCGGCGGGCGCGTGGTCCCCAACTTCACGCGCGGGGCGCTTCGCGCGCAGGGCAAGGAGCAAGGCGTCAAGACGAACGAGACCATTTCGAAGCTGGCGATTCTGGGAGTCGTCGTCGCACTCGCAATGGATCTGGCCGTTCGCAATCAGCCGATCGGATCGATCGGGGCCGTCGTCAACGGGTGCATGGCGCTGCTGGTGGCGGTGCTGCTCGTTTTGCGCGCCAAGGGCTGGCGATTCCAGGACACCTGGGACAATCCATTGCTCTGGATTCTTCACGTTGGGCAGGGCTGGTTGATCGTCGCTTTCGCAGCCCGCGCTGTTTCGAGCCTTACGGGATTGCTCCCGCCGACAATCTCGTTTCACGCGCTGGGCGCCGGCGCGATGGCCACGATGATTCTCGCATTCATGACGCGCGCTCCACTCGGTCACACGGGGCGCCCGCTGCGGGCCAGTCGTGTCACCGCGATCACCTATCTGCTCGTCCTCGCCGCGGGTGTCGCGCGGATTTCGTCGCCGCTCCTGCCTGGGCGCCTGCAGCTGTCGGGTCTCGCTGTGGCGGGCAGCCTGTTTGCAATTGGCTATGCGATATACGTTGTCGTGTATTTTCCGGTCTTGACCCGACCGGCGGTACGCTGAAGCAACGGCTGCCCAGCTGCGCACGCGGCTCTAGTGGGGCTCGATGTGCACCGTGACGTCGCTTACCGAAAAGGTTTCGCTGATCACCCGCTCGATTTCGTCCGCAATCGCGTGGGATTCCGCGGTGGACAGATTGGGGTCGACGCTCACGACGAGGTCGATCGTGGGGCCCGATCCGCCTTGACGCGAGCGAACGCGACGGGTCTCCTGGACTCCGTCCACCGCTGCGGCTGCGCTCGAAAGGGCGTCGGCGTTGGCGATGCTTCGTTCGACCAGAACGGGGATCGCCTTTTGGAACAGCCCGTACGCGAGGTAGAAGATCATCGCGGCGACGATGATGGATGCGAGCGTATCGAGCCACGGGTATCCGCGCGCGGCGAGTTGCCAACCCGCGATCACGGCGATCGTCGTCAATACGTCTGCGATCGTGTGTCGGGCATCTGCGAGCAGGATGTCCGAGTCGAGTCGCCGCGCCCAGCGATTTTCCCAGAGCGCAATCAGCGCGTTGACCACCAGCACGCCCAGCATGAGCGCGAGGCCCCAGGGCTCTCGTGAGATTTCCCGGTGGTCGCGATCGAGCGCGCCGAGGATGATTTCGATCGCGAGCACCGAGAGCAGCGTGGCGATCCCGAAAACCGCGAGCGTTTCGAATTTCCGATGCCCGTAGGGGTGCTCGGGGTCGGGGGGGGCACTCGCGATTCGGGTCGCGAAAAACGCGACGGCGTTGTTTGCAAAATCGGCCAGCGAGTGAATCGCATCGCCGATGACCGCTATCGAGCCGGTGTGAAATCCGACCGTGGCCTTGGTGGCCATCACCGCCAGGTTCGCGATGCCTTCGAGAATGAGCACGCGCTCGACCTGGCGATTGCGATCCGCAGGTGTAGATGACGCCATTTGCCCCGCCCCCCTCGCTCGACCCGACCGACGTTATCGGTTGGTTCGAGCGGCCGCCCGCAGATTAGCGATCAGGCATTGAGCGGGGCTATTCGCCCCAGTGGAAGGCGAGCACATTGCTCAGCTGCATTCCCGGCTGGCACCGGATGTGCAACCCTCGGAATCACGAGGGGTTGAATGGGGCGGGGGATGAATGCCGTGGTCTACGTAAGAGACATCATGACCAAGGAGGTCGCGACGCTAGAGTTGAACGACAAACTCAAGATCGCAGACGATGTGATGAAGCTGGGGCGCATTCGGCATATGCCCGTTCTGGACGAAAACCAGCAGATCGTAGGTGTGGTGAGTCAGCGCGATCTGTTTCGCGGCGCGCTCGCGCGCTGCATCGGCTACGGCGAGTACGCGCAGCAGAAGCTGCTCAACCAGCTCGCGG
>JAHEEJ010000409.1 GCA_024640705.1 Deltaproteobacteria bacterium | reverse complement strand
GGGCGGTGACGATGACGTGGGACAGGTCTTCCGTGAGTTCGATCGATTCGACGGCGCCGATCTCCACGTCCTTGTATTTCACCTTCGTCTTGCCGGCTTCGAGTCCCTCGGCACTTTCGAAGCTGATCGTCACTGCAGGGCCGCGCTGCGAAAACGTGTGATAGGTGAGCCACGCGCCCACGAGCGCCGCGACGATCGGGATGACCCAGACCAGCGACGGCCGGCTGCGCTGCTGGATCACGGCGTCGCGGACGCCGCCAGACGAAGCCGTATTCCCACCATTGGGGTTTCTCTCGCCCTCAGCCATTGGTCTCCCTCGCCCGATCCCAGATCAGCCTCGGATCGAAGCTCTCCGCCGCGAGCATCGTCACGACGACCACACCCGCAAAGTATACGGCACCCATTCCGGCCTCGATGGTGGCCAGATTCCCGAGGCTGACCAGAGCCACCAGGATCGTGACGACGTAGATATCGGTCATCGACCAGCGCCCCACGGCCTCGACGACGTGGTAGAGCTTGGTCCGTTCGACCGGCCGCCAACTCCAGCCTTTTTGAACGGAAATCAGCAGGAAGCTCAACGCGAGCAACTTCAGCAGCGGCACCACGACGCTCGCGAAAAATACGACCAGCGCGAGCGGCCACATCCCGTGAACGAGCAGGTAGACGGCGCCACTGAAGATCGTGTCTTCCTGCGCCTGGCCCAGCGAGATCACCCTCATCACCGGGAAGATGTTGGCCGGTATGTACAGCATCGCCGCCGTGACCACGAGCGCCCAGGTTCGGTTGAGGCTGTCGGGTTTGCGCCGGTGGACGGCCGCGCGGCAACGCGGGCAACGCGTCTCGGCGTGATGTGCTTCGCCTGCGAGTGCGACGACGAAGCCGCAATCGTGGCAGCTCGCGAGGTTTTCGACTCCAGACGTCGCGGAATCCGGACTCATCGGGCGAGCCCCACCCGCCGCCAGACCCACTCCGCGTCGAGCGACGACGTCGCAGCCGCAAGCACGGGAATCAGCAGCACGAACGACCAGAGCGCGATCCCGGGCACGATCTGCGCCATGCCGATCAATTTCACCAGCGAAACCAGGATTCCCATGATGAAGACTTCCATCATGCTCCACGGCTGCACCGCGCGCAGCAGCCGAAACACGCGGGTCTGCCCGGGTACCCGCATGCCCAACCGCAGAGGCCCCAGCACGAAGATCAGCGAAGAGATCTGCAGGAATGGCGCGACGATCGTCGTCAGCAGCACCAGCGATGCGACGAGCGGCGTCCCCTGTTCGTAGAGTGCGCGCACACCCGTCGAAAGTGTGGTGTGGGTGACGTTGCCCTGCATCTTGAATGCGAGGAATGGAAACACGTTGGCTGCGATGAACAGGAACATGCCGGCCACCGCAAGCGCGAGTGTTCGATCGAGGCTGTCCCGAATCCTGCGGTAGAGCACACTCCCGCAGCGCGGGCAGCGGGCGGTGCCGCCCTCCGGCACGTCTCCGACGCGGCTCGGAAGGTCACACGCGTGACACAGGGCGAGCCAGCCGGGCAAGATCTCCAGGTCCGCACTGCTCAGGGCTTTGAATTTGAGGTCGAACATCAGTGCCCCATGGCGTTACGCTGCCGTCGGTAGTCTACCCGGGTTCAGATGCCGGCGCGCGGATCCCAGGCGAAGCATAGCGCCGAACGCGGGTTCGCCCGACACTCTCAGGGTCGCCACAGGCAGGCCCGGCAATCCGTACCGATGTCGGTTTATAGAGATTCCCGACCCTCGAAGCTGCGAGATCGGCTTCGGTGAGTTCGGTGGCTAGGTTTTCGGCGTACTGGCCGCGGAGGCGCCGATCCACCTGCGGTAGAAGGGCGGGGTGCTGAAGGCGATTCCCAGTGCGATCACGGAGGCCACTTCGACCACGCCGAGTGAAAGGTCGAGCCAGCCCGACCACACGCCGTGGAGCTCGTAGACGATGTACATGGGGATGTAGATGAAGTAGGTCATCGAGGCGAGGCCCGCGTAGAATCCGATCAGGAAATACCGATTCGAGATGACCGGATCGATCAAACCGAGCGAGACCCGGTGCCGCGAAGCCAGGTACTCCCGGAGGGATTCGATCGACAGCCACGCGAATGGCGCCGTGCCGCCCGCCCATTCGAACCAGAACCCCCTGGAGGACAACGGCGCATACCCCTCCCAGTCGCCCTCCAGCGCCGAAATCGTCAGGCCAATCGCGATCAGGGCGAAGCTGAGCCCGACCGCCAGGCCGCCCCAACGCGAGTGGCGGCGAAAGACCTTCCACGCGAACAACGCGATCAGGACCGAACAGGCCGCAGACCACAGCCTCGAAATGAAGGTGAGCGGTTCGATGAATTGCTCTGCAGATGCAACGAAACCGATTTCAGAAAAGCCAAACGAGAAGCCGTTACAGAGCAGCGCCCAACCGAGAAAGACGCTCGGGCCGCCATTCTTACGCGCTGCCGTTTGAAGTAAGTAGATTCCTACAGCCACATAGGAAATCCCGGCCAGGAACACGATCAGGAGACCCGCTTCCTGTACCAACTCTTCGATCATCGAAACGCCCCTGGTGCCTCGTTCCCAGCGCCGGAAACTCGTTTCCCAGCCCTACACATCGACTGGTCGATTCACGGACTTGATGCGGTGATTGCCATCCATGCGGCTTTTGGACGGGGCGTACTCGCGGTTTCCCGACATCCGTAGAACCGTGGTGTCAGCAGCCCTCGAACGCGTCGGGCGCCGGAGTGAACCGCTCGACGGGTCGGCGTTCAGTCGCTTGAATCAACCGAAAACAGTGGTGCAGCGCGATCCCGGCGGCCGTTGCGATGTTCAGGGAATCCACGCCGGAAGCCATCGGGATGCGCACCCTCCAATCGACGGCCGTGAGGGTTGCCTCGTCGAGGCCTTCGGATTCCGCGCCGAGAATGAGGGCGATCCGCCGGTCGACCACGGCTTCGCTCCCCAGCGCAGCGAGATCGATCGCGCTGGCCTCCGTCGAGAGCGCCACGGTCGCAAAACCCGCCGCCCGAAGCCGCTCGATCGCATCGGGCCAGTCACTCAGATAGGCGAACGGCGTCAGCAGCGTACCCCCCATCGAAACGCGCACGGCCTTTCGATAGAGGGGATCGGCGCAATCCCGCGAGAGCAACACGGCATCGGCGCCAAATCCCATCGCGTTGCGGAAGACATTGCCGACGTTTTCGGGATTCGCGACCTG
>JAHEEJ010000087.1 GCA_024640705.1 Deltaproteobacteria bacterium | reverse complement strand
ATCCGCCGCGAGCTGGGGATCCGAGGATGCATACGCGATCTCAAAGACCGGCGCGGAGGTTCTGTCTTGGTCGATCTCGACAACGAGCTTGTTGCGGATTTCGTTCATCAAATCTTCACGCGTGCGCGTTCCGTCGGGATCGAAGCGCTTCTCGCCGAGATTCTCGATCAGCTGGTTGAGGCTCGTGAAGCCGGTCACGCGGTGGCGCAGTGAGTTGACCTGGTAGCCGACCTCCTGGTTGACGGTGCTACGGACGAATTCTTCGGGGACCTTCTGGGGTTCGACGAGGATCGTCGTGGTCGACTCGTACTCTGGGGGCAGCACGAAACACAGCCCCCCGCCGAGCGCTCCACCCACCAACGCTCCGAAGATGAGCCACCACTTCCAGCGCTCGAGGATCTCGATGGCGTCTTCGAGCTGGAATCCGGCGGACTCGGCCGCTTCGAACTCACTCATTTCGCCGCTCCTGAAGCCGAATCGCGGAACAAGAAATCTCGGGAGAACCCAAGCATCGGACACCGCCGAACGGCAGTCGTTCGGCCCCTAAGTAGTTGGTTCACCAAACGGACCGAAACGTGACGAAAATAACCGAACAAATTCGAACTAAAGCGAAAGTCTACCACTTCCCTCGGGGAAGCAATACGGCGAGAGCCGACCCGCGGCCTCCAGCCCGTCCAGCACGTCACCCAGCGAGTTGAACTCGAATCGCTCGAGCAACCCCCGCAAGCGGCCCTCCGTGGCATGCAGGTTGTGATAGTGGTTGATGCGGACACGGCGGCTCACCGGCTGCCGCGGCTGCTCGGGGTCGATCTCCCAGGGGTGGACGTAGAGGACCGCGGGCCGGCCTGCGGCGTCCAGGCGCCCAAATCCCCAGCGGAATACGGCAGGGGGCAGGAAGCGCAGATAGGCGCCCCCTGCGAGGGGCAGGTTGAATGGCCCCAGCGAAAGCGTCGTCAACGGGAACTCGCGGATCGACCCGATGTCCCGGAAATCCAACCGCACCGGCCAGCGCGCAAACTCCGGAATCCCGTAGCGGGGGTGCCGAATCGGGAAGATCGACGAGTCGAAATCGAAGCCTTCCTCGATCAAGATCGGCAGCGCCCACAGCGAAGCCGCCGTGATCGAATAACTCGGTGCGCGATAGCCGCGCACCGCGGAGCCGGTGGCGTCTTCGATCGCGGACCGCGCGCGCCGCAGGTCGTTGCGAAAGTGTTCGGGACCGATCTGGTAGACGAGTTCGTGCCCGTAACCGTGGCACGCAATCTCGTGTCCGCGCTCGACGATCTCGCGCAGCAATTTCGGATTGCGCTCTGCGATCCAGCCCAGCACGAAGAACGTCGCGCGGCTCTCCGTCTGATCGAACAGATCGAGCAGCCGATGGGTCGATTCGATCACCCGCGAGGGAAGCGCGTCCCACTGGGAGCGACCGATCAAGTTGTCGAAGTTGGAAACCTGGAAGTACTCTTCGAGGTCGACGGTCAGCGCGTTGAACGCCACCAGCTCACACGCCGCTCATCAGCAGCATCGTCCTGGCCGTCTTCCAGAGGATCAGCAGATCCATCACCGTCGAGCGGTATTTCATGTAGTAGATGTCGAAGGCGAGCTTCTCCTCGAATCCCTCTACCTCATTGACGTAGCCGCGCTGGATCTGCGCCCATCCGGTAATGCCGGGCTTGAGCGAAGCGCGCAGTGCGAAGTAGGGGTAACGAATGCTCAGACTCTCGACGAATTCGGGCCGCTCCGGGCGCGGGCCCACGAGCGACATCTCGCCCTTGAGGACGTTCCAGAGCTGGGGCAACTCGTCCAGGCGCGTCTTGCGCAGGAATTTCCCGACCCGGGTCACGCGTTCGTCGTCGGACCGGCTCCAGACCGGGCCGCACTCCTCTTCGGCGCCATTTCGCATCGAGCGCAGTTTTCGGATCATGAACAACTTGCCGCCCTTGCCGACCCGCGCTTGCGAGAAGAACACCGAGCCCCGAGAGTCGAGTCGGATCGCGATCGCGCACAGGAGCAGCGGGCCCGAGGCGAGCAGCAGGCCTACGGCCGAGACGAGGATGTCGATCACTCGCTTCTCGATCAACGAAATGCGGTTGAGCCGAAAGCCGTTGGAGAAGATCAAGTAACTCGGGCGCAGATCGCGGATGTACACGCGCCCGCTGATCCGCTCGTAGAAGGAGATGCCCGATTCGACGGTGACACCCTGAAGCTTCTGGTTCAGCAGTTCCTCGGCCGGGAAGTAATCGTCGCGCCCCTTCGAGGCGACGACGATTCGATCGATATTGAAGTCATCCACGATCTTCTCGATCTGGTGGATCTTGCCGAGTACAGGCACCCCTTCGATGAAGCTGCGCTCGTGAACCAGATCGTCGGAGAGAAATCCCACGAGTTTCGTTCCGAGCCGTCGGCAATCCATCGCAGAGCGCGCAGTCGCGATGCCGAGATCGCCCGCCCCGACGATCAGAAGCCGCTCGGTGAATGGCGTCAGCGAAGAAATCACGCGGAACGCAAAGCGTTCGACCAGCAAGAGCGGAAAATACACTGCGGCCGTTTGGGCCATCACCTCAACGGCTCCACTCGGGATCTGGATGAAGTAGTAAGTTCCGATGGCCAGGATGAACGCCATCCCCATCACCGCAAATACACTGCGCATCGTGTCGCGGCCGCTCGAGAGGGCCTTGAACCCATAGGCGTCCGCGTAGTAGAGGGCGGCGAAACAGCCAATCGCACCGACGGTGCTTGCAGCGATGTAGAGAAGCGGCGAGTACGGCGGGGCCAGCAGTTGCCAGGAGATCCAAGCGGCAACGGCGAAGCAGAGCGCATCTGCGAACGCTGCGGCAACCGCGCGACTCAGATATTGATTCGGGGGGGAAAGGGCCATTTTATCTCTTCAGTGCGTCCAGGTATCTCGCTCAGTACAACCAAGTGATTCCAGCTCAACTCTCGCGTTCGAAGCGGCAATTGCATTACGGGGTGATCGCACGCGATCGCCCCTTCACGCTGTGAAGTGGTTCACACCCTCCCGGATATTTCCGCTCACCCTGACGCGATGGCTGCTATCGGAGTGAGTGGCCTCGATGGTTAAACGGTGTCATTCGACGTAGCGGTTTCGCCATATGCAGAATCGCACGAAGCGGCCCTGATTGTAAAACGATAGTTTGGCTTCTGGCTAGTAAAAACCCTAAGTTTTTTGAGATTTTTTCAACCGGAAGGCCAAAAAGCCACAATTCGGGCAAATCGTTGACGGAACTCCCGCGCGACGGGTTTTCTGAAGCGCTCTCAGCGCTGGATTCGCGCACGGATGAGCGAGGCTCCGGTGCCGAACTCCCACTTGCCGCAGAAAATATTGCCCCTACGGAGTCAATAGATTTCCACCCATCGTGCGCGCCATGCCCATAAGCGGCTGGAAGGGGAATAGCAGGGTGTTCAGCGCGTAGCCGAATCGCGCCCAGAGTGTCGGGGGCACGTAGACGAAGTCGCCCGGCTGGAGCATCAGGTTGGTGCTCAGATCGCCTTTGCGGATCGCGTTGAGATCGACCCGCAGAACCTCGGTCACGCCGTTTTCCGTCCGTATCACTCGAATGCGACTATCCGAGCCAAAGGCGGTCGTTCCTCCGACGAGCCCGATCGCCTCCACGATCCGAGTCTCCTTGACGAGCGGGAAGGAGGCCTGCCGCCCGACTTCGCCGAGAATCACGATGTCGGTGCTCGCTGCGCCAACCAGCGCCACGCTGACGTGCGGGTCGCGCTTGTAACGCGCGATTCGCTGCTCGATTTCTGCGGTGATCTCGGGGATCGTCCGCCCGCCGGCCATCACCTCGCCGATCAACGGAACCGTGATCACGCCGTCGGGCCGCACCTGCACCGAGGCTTCGATCACGGGCTCCGGCAAGATCGAAATCGTCAGTCCATCGGGGGCGCCGACCCGGTACGACAATGGAGCTTTGACGTCAGGCGAGGGCGCCAAGGTCGTCGAACACCCGATTGCAGCCGCGGCGGCAAACCCGGCGATGATCGCAGCCGAACCGCGCAGAATTCGACCGCATTGCGAAGCGCGCGATTGCACCCCAATCTCACCTGAAAACTGATTAGCCATGAATCGAACCCCCCTCCCCATCAACCCGATCGCGCTTCGGCGCGAAGCCTCGCTCCGTTCGCGCCTCGGCGCGGCGCATCGCCCGACCGGTTTCGGCGCGATGACCCCAATTCTTGACGCATCTCTACCTCATAATCCGTTGTCGGGCCTCCGATATATTGTGATCGATGCGCGTTGCTGAAATCGCTGATCCGGGCCCCGAGTGGGACGCCTTTGTCGAAGCGGAGCCCGCGGGCCAGCTCGGCCATGCGTCCGGCTGGGCCCAGGTCGTGCGCGACGCCTATGGGTTGACGCCCGTCTACCTGGAAGCGCGCGACGCACAGGGGGCGATTGCGGGCATTTTGCCGCTGGTGCGGTTTCGAGGCCTCGGCGGCGGGCTCGAACTCGTCTCGATGCCTTTTCTCGATTCGGGCGGGATCCTCACCCGAGACCCCGGCGCCGAGCGCGCGCTGCTCGACGCCGCACTCGCGTTGGCGAAAGAGCAGGGCGCCGCTGCGCTCGAGCTTCGCGACCTCGCGGCAGAGGGCGCGGACCCCGCCGGGCAGACCCGAGTCGACCTCGTGCTGGCCCTCGAGAGCGACGAGGATGCCCAGTGGCAGGCGCTGCGCGCGAAAGTTCGCAACCAGACCCGGAAGGCCGAACGCGAGGGCCTGCAGATCGCTCCACGCGACGACCCCCATCTCCTCGCCGATTTCTACGGCCCGTTCTGCCGCAACATGCGCGACCTGGGATCGCCGGTGCACGCGGAGCGCTTCTTTGCCGCGGCGGCCGCGGCCTTCGGCGATCGCCTGCGCTTCATCGTCACCCGGCTCGGCGAAAAATCCGTCGGCGGCCTCGTGGCGATCGATTTTGCGGGCGCGGTGAGCGTCCCCTGGGCTTCGACGCTGCGCGAAGAGCGCGGCCGCTGCCCGAACAACCAGATCTACTGGGAAGCGCTGCGCTGGGCGATCGAGCGGGGCGTGGCCGAATTCGATTTCGGCCGCTCGCCGATCGACGGCGGCACCTATCGATTCAAGCTGGGCTGGGGCGCCAAAGAGCGCCCCCTGGCGTGGCGGCGCTTGAGTCCCGCAGGCGATCTGCTCGCCGCAAAAGCGGCCGGCGACAGCGCACTGCTCCGGCGGCTATCGGCGATCTGGAGCCGGCTGCCGGTGCCCGTCACGACGCGACTCGGCCCTCGGCTGCGGCGCCGGATCTCGAGTTAGCGCGGCAGCGCGCTTGGGGCGCTGACCCACGGGCTTGAGCCATCGCGCCCGACGCTGCGTTTCAGGCGGGCGCACTCCAGCCGCTCTTCAGCAGGAAGCGGAAGCGGGTGTTGCCGATCTCGATCTCGTCGGTGTCGGCGAGTTCCGCCGAGCGAATTCGCTTGCCATTGACCTTGGTGCCGTTCGACGACTGGAGATCCTCGATCGTGTAGGTCCCGGTCTCCTCGTCGAGCAGCACGATCGCGTGTTCGCGGCTGATGTTTTCGTCGAGCAGCGTGATGTCGGTGGTGGGATTGCGGCCGATCAGGGTCTCGTCCGAGCTGAGCGCGTATTCCATCCCCTCGAATCCACCGTTGCAGATCACCAGTACGCCGCGTGATTCGGCTTGACCCCCGCTCATCCGTGCCCCCCCCGAGCTGGCGCGTCGCGCGCCGTTTGGATAATCGGCGCCTGCGGCGGTGGCCTTGAGGCTCGGGCGGCCCGGAGGGCGGATCAGAGCTTGCGGTGGCGCAGCGCGGGCAGGCTGGCCCGCACGCGCTCGAGCTCGCCTGGGTCGCAGTCTGCGACCAGGACCGCGGGCTCGTCGCCGGCCTCGGCGAGGATTCGCCCCCACGGATCGACGATCAGCGAGTGGCCGTGACTGGCCCGGTCCGGGCTGTGCTGCCCGCACTGCGCGGGGGCGAGCACGAAGGCCTGGTTCTCGATCGCGCGCGCGCGCAGCAGGATCTCCCAGTGGGCCTTGCCGGTCGCGGGCGCGAAGGCGCTCGGCACCGCAATCCATTCGGCGCCGCGGGCGGCCAGCTCCCGGTAGAGCTCCGGGAAGCGAACGTCGTAGCAGACCGAGAGGCCGAGCTTGCCAAACGCGGCCTGCGCGACCACGACCGCCTCACCGGGTGCGGTGAACGCAGACTCCCGAAACACGCCGCCGCTTGCGCCCAGGTCGACGTCGAACAGGTGGATCTTGCGATAGACGGCCGCGATCTCGCCGGTCTCGGAGATCAGCGCGCTGGTGTTGTAGACCCGCTGATCGCCCTCGATCGCCTCGGCAAAGGTCCCTGCGAGAATCGGCACGCGATGTCGGCGGGCGAGCTCGCGCACGCTTTCGACGATCTCGCCATCGAGCCCCTGGGCGCACGGAATCGGGTTCCCCTCGCGGCGCAAAAAGGCGAAGTTCTCGGGCAGCGCGATGAATTCGGCACCGCCTGCGGCGGCTTCGTCTACGGCGCGCCGCGCGGATTCGAGGTTTTCCGACAGATCGTCGGTCGAAGTCATTTGCACCAGGGCAACGCGCACGGCGGCAATCTACCTTGACCGTTGGAAAGCTGCCGCCAGTCGTCGCAAATTGCCTTGACGGCTCGAAGCTTGCCGCCAGTCTATGGACCGGTTGCGAAAACGCGCGGCGGGGTGCGGCCCCGCAACGACTCGAAAAGGGAGAACGCGGTGACGCGAAGCACGGCGGAATGGGACATTCACTTCGAAGCCGGAGGATCGCTCTCCCCCCCGCTGGCCGGTGCCCATGGTGTCACGCGCGCCGAGGTGCAGGCGGAATTGCGCCGTTGCCGTGAGGTCTTGCCGCGGCTCCAGGGCACCCACCCGCCCTCGGGTTTCGTGCGCGTGCTGAAGCGCACCGCGGCGCTGAGCGCCGTCCAGGAGGCGGCGACCCGCTGGCGCGCCCGCAAACTCCGCGACCTGATTCACATCGGCATCGGCGGTTCTTCGCTGGGTGCCGAAGCGCTGCTGCGGGCCACCGCGCACCCGCACCACAACCTGCTCGCGGACCGCCAGCGCGGCGGGCCGCGGGTCCACTTCGTCGACAACGTCGATCCCGAGACGCTGGGTTCGCTGTTCGAGGTGGTCGATCTGCGCCAATCGCTGGTGCACGTCGTCTCGAAGTCCGGCAGCACCGTCGAAACGGCTGCGGGTTTCCAGATTCTGCGCGAGGCCCTCGAACGAGCGGGGCGGGGCGTGCGCTGGGCGGAGCGCTGCGTGTTCACAGCCGGCCGCGGTGCGCTTCGCGAACTCGGTACGCGCGAAGGTGTCGAGATCCTCGACTTCCCAGAGGATGTGGGCGGCCGCTTCTCGGTCCTCACACCATCGGGTTTGTTCACGCCCGCCGTCGCGGGCGTCGATGTCGGCGCGGTCGTGCAGGGCGCGCGGCGCTATCTCTCGCGCATCGCGAATGCCGCGCTGGCAGACAATTCGGCTGCGGTTTCGGCAGCGGTCGCGTATCTGATGGCCGAGCGCAAACGCAAGAACGTCCACGTACTGATGCCGTACGCGGACACCCTCGAACCGTTGGCGCGTTGGTACGCCCAGTTGATCGGCGAGAGCCTCGGCAAGCGCGGGCGCCGCGGAACCCGCGCGACGGGCGTCGGCCCGACGCCGCTTCCCGCGCGCGGCAGCACCGACCAACACTCGCAGGTCCAGCTGTTCGTCGAGGGGCCAGCCGACAAGTGGGTGAACTTCGTGACCGTCGAGAAGTGCCGGCGCGTGCAACGGATCGCGGGCGGCGAGCCCGCCGACTACCTCGAAGGCATCGATCTCGGCACCCTGCTCAGGGCCGAACAGCGCGGCACCGCGATCGCGCTGGCCGCGGCGCGGAGACCCAGCGCCTGTTGGATCCTGCCCGAGATCCAGCCGCAGAGCGTCGGGCAGTTGTTCTTCGCGCTGGAACTACAGGCCGCCTACCAGGGCGCCCTCTACGGGATCGACACCTACGACCAACCCGGCGTCGAAGCCGGCAAGATCGCCGCCTTCGCGCTGCTCGGAAGGGACGGCTACAAGAAGGAAAAAACCGCCATCGAAGCCAACACTCCGCCCAGCTGGCGCATCTAGCGCCAGGGGGATCCGGGGCGCCTGGGGTGCGCGAGCGGTTCAGCGGAAGTCGGTCGGATCGACTCCGGTTCGCCGGATCACGTCGTAGAAGTCCTTGCGGTCTTTCTTCGCAAGGCGCGCTGCGCGGCTGATGTTTCCGCCGCAGCGACGCAGCAGTCCCACCACGTAGCGGGTTTCGAACGCGCGCTTCGCTTCTTTGAACGAGGGCACGTCCTCGAGTTCACCCGCGAGCAACAACGCCTCGGCGCTGATCGCGCCTTCGCCCGCCAGCTGCACGGCCTGCCGCACGCGCTCGGCGAGTTCGCGAACATTGCCCGGCCACGGTTCGGTGAGCAGTGCATCGCGCGCATCGGACGTGAAGCCCACCGGTTTCACGCCGATCTCGTCGGCCGCCAAACGCAGCCAGTGCGCGGCGAGCGGAAGGATGTCTTCTTTGCGTTCGCTGAGCGGGCTCAACTCGATGGTGTGGTGGGGGAGTTCCCCGAGCGGCTGGTGCTCGGGTTTTCGAAGCGTGCTGGCGATGATGCGCGCGCGCAGCGCCACCGCGGGCGAGCCGCCTTCGGGTTGAATGGTTCCCTGTTTGATCGCGCTGATGAGGTTCGTGCGCACACCGTCGGGAAGTTTGTCGACGTCGTCGATCAGCACCGTGCCGGCATCCGCGCGCTGCAGCGCGCCGACGTGCGCCTCCTGCAGCAGCGGGTAAACGCCGGCCGCACAACCGAAGAGTTCGCGCCCGATCAACGTGGCGTTGACCGCGCCGCACGAAACCACCACGAACGGATTCGCGGCGCGATTGCTCCAGGCGTGAACGGCTCTCGAGATGTGTTCCTTGCCAGAGCCCGCGGGGCCGATCACCAACAGCGGTAGGTCTACCCGCGCTGCAGCCATTACCTGGTCGTTGACCAGCTGGCTCTTCTGCCCCACACCAACGATGCGGTCGCTGCGCCGCCGGCCGGTCGGTCGATCCGATGAACGAGCTTCGCCGCTGATCGAACCTTCCCGCTGGACTCCGATCTCACTCATGCTCGTGCCCCCTCCGGGATTTGTCTGACCCTTCATGCGTTTTACCTACGGTGGTTCCCCTACCACCCCTGCCGATCCCGCTCCCAGTCATCACGCTTCCCGACCAAATCGATTTGGATGCCGCGATTGTTGTCAATGTAATTGCGGGTGGCAACTGCCCCGCAAAATTGACTCCGTTGACGCCACCTCAGGGGGCATGATACAGGGCAGTGGGGGGATGATGTCCAGCAAGAATCCGCAGATTCGCAAACGAGCCGCTCCGATCCAGCGCCTGAGCGGGGCCCTGATCGACCAGATCGCCGCTGGGGAGGTCGTCGAGCGGCCCGCCTCCGTGGTCAAGGAACTGGTCGAAAACGCTCTGGATGCCGATTCGAGCCGAATCCGGGTCGATCTCCGCAACGGCGGCCGGGACTGGATCGCGGTCGCGGACGACGGCTGGGGGATGAGCCCCGAGGATGCCCGGCTCTGCCTCGAGCGCCACGCCACCAGCAAAATCGCGGCGGTGGACGATCTGGCGCGCATCGCCACCTACGGCTTTCGCGGCGAGGCGCTCGCGGCGATCGCCTCGGTCTCGCGCCTCCGGCTCCGCAGCCGCCCCCGCGAAGCCACGGAAGCCACCGAGATCCAGGTCGAGGCGGGGGTGATCCGCGATCAGCGCACGGTGGGAGGACCGCCGGGCACCCGGATCGAAGTGGCGGATCTGTTCAGCGGAGTTCCCGCGCGGCGAAAATTCTTGAAGACCGCGACCACGGAGTGGGGGCACATCTCGGATTGGCTGGCGCGCGCGGCGCTCTCGTTGCCGTCGATCCACTTCGACGTCCAGCGCGACGATCGGCCCGCCTTCTCCTGGCCCGCGACCGACGACCCGCTCGAGCGCATCGCGGCGGTGATCAGCGAGGCCGATGCGGCCGCCTTCACCCCGGTTTCGCGCGAAGCCGGGGGAGTGACACTCGAAGGTTTCGTCTCTCGCCCCGAGCGACACCGCTCGACCACGGCGGGGATCTACCTCTACGTCAATCGCCGGCCGGTGCGCGACCGCGTGCTGCAACACGCGCTGGTCGAGATCTACCGCGACCTGCTGCCGCGGGGCCGGTTTCCGGCCGCGGTGCTGTTTCTGGACATCCCACCCGAGCAGGTCGACGTCAACGTGCACCCCGCGAAGTGGGAGGTGCGCTTTGCGGACCCGCGCGGAATTCACGAGCTGGTGCGGCACGGGGTGCGGGATGCCGTCGCCGCGCGCCGTTGGCTCGCGGTCGAGGAACCGTCCGCCGCCGCGGGGAGCGCTCGAAGCGAATCCAGCGCGCGCCCGAACCAGGCCCGCGATGCGGGGTCGAACGATTGGGTCTTTGCAGAGGCTGCCGATCCGGCGGATCGCGCGGGCGCACAGATCGCGATGGACTCAGCCGGATTCCGCTTCGAGGCCTTCCGCACCGGCCAGGCCGAGGGCGAGACCTCGGCGCCCGTCCGCTTTGCGGACCTGCGGCTGCTCGGCCAACTCCTCTCCACCTACCTCGTGCTCGAGACCAAGGACCAGTTGCTCTTGATCGACCAGCACGCCGGGCACGAGCGCGTGTTGTTCGAGCGCCTGCGCGCGGAGTGGCTCGAACGCGGGATCGAGAGCCAGGGACTGCTCACCCCGACCACGCTGCGCGTCGAGCCCGTCCCGCTCGCGGCGCTGATCGAATGCCGCGAATCGGTCGCGCGGCTCGGCTTCGATTTCGAACCCTTCGGCGATGCCACCGTGGCGATTCGCTCGATCCCCGCGCTGCTGGCCGGTCGCGATCCGGGCCCGCTCGTGCACAACCTCGCGGAGGAACTCGCCGCCGCGGGAGACGCCGCCGACGCGTTGCGCGCGGGATCCCGCAACCTCGACGCCGCCGACCGGGTCTTCGCATCGCTCGCCTGTCATTCGGCCCGGCGCAGGGGCGACGTGCTCTCTCCCGAGGAACAGCGCGCGTTGCTCGACGCGATGGACGCGATCCCCTGGGCGCCCTGTTGCCCGCACGGGCGCCCCGTAGCGGTCCCATTCGAACTCGCCGAGATCGAGCGCCGTTTCTCCCGCCGCTGATCGCAGCGGAGATCGGAGAAGGCGGATAGGCTCGGGGGATGGATCGCGACGCGCAGACGCAGAAACCGCCCGTGGTGGTGGTGACGGGGCCAACGGCTTCGGGCAAGACGCCACTCGCGATCGAGATCGCCCAGCGTTTTGGCGGCGAGATCGTCAACGCCGACTCGATGCAGGTCTTCCGGTACATGGATGTCGGCACCGCCAAACCCTCGCTCGAACAGCGCGCGCAAGTCCCCCACCACCTGCTCGATGTGGTGACACCCGACGTTCCCTACAGCGCGGGCCGCTACGCGGAAGAGGCGCGAAAGGCCGCCGCAGAAATTCACGCGAGAGGAAAAATCGTTGTATTGACGGGCGGTACGGGGCTCTACATTCGAGCATTTCTCGAAGGCTTGCTCGAAGCCGGCGAAGCCGACCCCGAACTGCGCGCCGAACTCGAGGCGCAACACAGCGCCGCGGTCGAAG
>JAHEEJ010000408.1 GCA_024640705.1 Deltaproteobacteria bacterium | reverse complement strand
GCCTGTCTCGGAAGCTGTCCCGAGAATCTCGCCATCCAGGACGTGCTCCGCTATCGGATGTATTCCGAAGATTACGGTTGGCAGCAGGAGGGCGCCCGGCTCTACGCGCGACTCGAAACGAACGCGTCCGTCTGCACTTCGTGCAGTGGGCCCTGCCTCGGAAGCTGCCCCGTCGGAATCCCGATCCCCGAGCGCACGCGCGGCGCACACCGGCTACTGATTGGCTGAGGGCAGGCGTTTCAGCGACCCGGCTGTTTTGGATCGTTCTTTAGCAGCGACGTCAAGATCAGGACGATTACCACGCCGACGGCCGAAATTCCGGCGAGAAACAGGAAGTAGTTCAGGTGGCCGGTGACGCCCGGAGAGTGATCGAGGATTCGGCCCGAGATCGGGCCAAAGAAGATTTCGGGCGTGTATCCGACGACGGAGATCAGGCCGACCGCCGTACCGGTGCGGTCGCTTGGAATTCGGGTTTCCTCGAGCAATGCGAAGTAGACGCCTCGCAGGCCAATGACTGCGAAGTAGCTGACGAAGATGTTCGCGTAGAGGATGTGCAAGAAATCGGGTGACGGTGCGATTTGCGACAGTGCGCCATAGCTGATCGTCATTGCGATGAAGAACCCTCCGATCACCCTTCGCGCAGAGAAACGATCGGCCATCAGTCCCGCTGCAACTGCCGCAATCGGGCGGATGTAGGCTGCCGCAGCGGTGAAGCGGGCGGCGTCGAGTTCGCTCATGTCGAGTACCTGGACGGCGTAGAGCGAGTAGTTGTCGAGGCCCTTGTAGCCGCAGTACGCGCAAACCACGACCATCGCCTGGGCCCAGACACGGGGCGCGCGCACGATCTGTGCGATTTCACTGAACGCGCCGACCCGAGCGGGCCGTCGCTGACCGCCTCGATCGGGTATCGAGACCCAGCAAAGAATCCCGGCTGCGAGCGTCGCCGCGGTATAGAAGTGGATGACCGATTCCAAGGCAGCCATTCGTTCGCCCGCGGTCATGCTGTCTGCTTCCGCCGGGAGGAACCAACCGAACGCGATCACTGCGAGACTCGCGAGGCCGGCTGAAACGAGGCCGCGACCTCCGTCGAGAAGGCCAAACGCGCGTCCCTGCTCGGACGCGCTTCCCCACTCACGGGTCGTCCGAATCAACGCAGCCCAGAACAGCAGGATCGTGGTCACCCCCCAGTAGCCGTACAGCACCGCCATCCCCAATGGCCCGGGGATCGTCGACAGGTAGAGCCCGCCGATCCCGGTGGCGAACAGCGACGCAGCCATCAGCTTGCGCGCGGAGAATCGGTCGGCCAGCGGGCCGCCGGGGAAATAAGCCAGTGTGGCGGTGACGCCATAGACGGCGAACAGGTCCCCGAGCTGGGCGTTCGAGAGCCCGAACACTTCGAGGATGGTTGCTCGAAAGTACCTCGGGATATGGAAGGGGAGCCCGAACATGGCTTCGCCGACGAAGATCAAGCTGCCGAGTACGAGGATTCTGCTGGGAATCAAATGCGGCCCGAGAGGTTGAGAAATGCTCCCATCATAGATGCGGGCGCGGCTCGGTGCATGCGAGACCGGAATTTGCTCCTCGGCGCCGGAGTTTGTGCGGTGGAGTTGCGATGTGATCAGACGCTCGATGCAGGAACCGGCAACTCTCGCGCAACTCGTGTGCAGGTAGTCACACCGTCTGAAGCTGCCGGCTCTTGCGGTGAAAAGTAGGGCACCCTTCGATGGAATTTTCGTCACCAAAGGGCGGTCTGGCCCTACTATACAAGCGGAGTTTTGGATCGAGGTGCATTCATGCGCAACCTAATGGCAGATACCCGGCTAGACGTCGGCGAGCACGGCGAAGTAGCCTATTCGGGCTCCGCGTCGAGCGTCCGATCAGATGAAGCCGTCGCCCCCAGCACGGCGTCGATGAAACCGAACATGGGTTTCTGGCGAATAGCCGCACTCACCCTGGCAGTTTTTGGCATCGCGGCAAACGCGAATGCGGGTGTCCAGTTGTATTCGGGCGAGATGATCGTGCACACGCGCGGCTCGGATGTAGCGGGAAATTTCATTGCCATTCCGTTCGGTGCGCATTGCAACACCCGTCCGTATCACGCCGCGCACGTCGCCACATTCACGACCGGGATGGGCGTCTTTACGCTGAGCATTCCGAAATTCGGGGGCCAGGTTCCCGTCATCGACACGGATGCGGACGGTTTTCCGGACGTCGCATCGGGCTGTGCGCCAGCCTCGCTGCACACGGGCCTGCCGCTGACGGGGAGCGGGTCTCTCGCTACGACGGGAATGACGTCGACCGCGCGAACGGTTGCCAACCCGCGAGGTTTCACGATGCCGAAATCGGGTATTTCTCGGATGACGTCGGGTGCCTCGTTCCTTAATTCGGAATCGACCTGGCTGCCGCTTCTGAGCGGGACCGCTCGGTTCAATTTCGAAATCGAGTACGCGGATCTGAGAAACGATGCGGGAGTGTTCGGGAAAGGTGCGGGGCCCGGCAACTTCACGATTTCGCACGCGGGAACCAGGGCCAAGGTTACCGCAGGAAGCAACCAGTTTGGCGGGACAATGCGCCTGTTGGGTCAGTATCGCACGAATCGGGGGCTGGAGCTTGCGACGACCTCTCAAGGCGAGACCCCGTGGAATCTGCAGTATATCGGCGCGGGTGCCTCGACGATGGCGGGCGTTGTGAAGGCGGGCTTTCAGTACACCGCGACAGAGACTCGTGGGTATTACTACTTCGGGAAAGTCTACTACTCGCCGAGAACTGCGACGATTTCGGTGTTCCCCTGGACGACCGGGGTGGCCGAAGTCACCGCCATGGGCGGTCCGCAATCGACGATCCTCAAACGAACGGGTTACGACAACCGAACGGCAGGCGGCGCGGGAAACATTCAGCTCGTGAGCCCCTCGCTCACGCGCTGGAAGAATTCGTATAGCGATTACTACACCGGCAGCATCGCGACGATCAAGCTGACCTTCATTCCGGAACCTGACGCCTGGATGATGCTCGCCTCGGGAATCGGTGCGCTCGTGCTTCTGTATCGCGTGAACAGCGAGCGCGTGTAGATCGAGTCGGCTCATCGAGCCCATGACGGGAAGGTTGTGTCCCAAAGAATGTTCTCGGCACGGAGCTTGCTCTCTTGTCGTGCATGCTGGCCGCACTGCGTCGCTTCCACCCACCGTTCTGCCCCAACCCGAAGTGCATTTTTCACCGCAGT
>JAHEEJ010000407.1 GCA_024640705.1 Deltaproteobacteria bacterium | reverse complement strand
GAGGTCGTTCCCGAGCCCAGTCGCGAGGTCCTCTTGCTCGCGGGTGCCCTCGGGCTGGTGGGGCTCGGCCGATTGCGCGAGCGCGGCGGCGCTTCTGCCTGACTGCTTCGAAGCTCGGCGTCCCGTGAGCGGTGGGCATGGGAGGCCTGGAACAACGACTCCGCGTTGTGGGTGAGGGTGGGTCTTGATGAGGTGGAGCGATCACAGGCGCGGCCAGGCCTGGCTCTTCGTCTTCGCGTTCGCGTTGATCCCCTTCGGAGCCGCCGCACAGGACGAAGAACTCGAAGACGATCGCGGCGAATACGAATTGCCGGACGTGAGCGCCGACAGCGAATTGCCGGACGAGAGCGCCGACAAGGAGCCGTTCGCGGGCGTCGAAGAGATCACGGTCACCGTACAGAAGCGCTCACAGACACTGCAGCAGGTGCCCGCAGCGGCGTCGGCCCTCACGGGTCGACAGCTCGACGCCGCTGGCATCGCGCAGATTCAGGATATCCAGTCGTTCGTTCCAAACATGCATTACGGTCAGGAGCGGGGCGAGGCGAAGATCACGATCCGTGGCGTTTCGAATGCCCAGGGCACCGATCAGTCGACAGCGGTCCACACCGACGGCATTTTTCAAAATCGCGCGAGATCGATCACGGCGCTCACCCTCTTCGATATCCAACGCGTCGAGATTCTCCGCGGACCCCAGGGCACCCTCTACGGCCGCAACGCAACCGGCGGCGCGATGAACATCATCTCGGTTCCACCGAGCGATAAATTCGAGATTTTCGCCGACTTCCAGATCGGCAACTACGACCAGATGATGGGCCGCGGCGTGTTGAATGTGCCGCTCGTCGAAGACCTCGCTGCGCTACGGGTGAGCGGCTTCTGGGAGAATCGCGACGGCTACCAGGAGAACTTCCATTTCAGTGGCTCCGACCAGGATGCCGACGACGCCGACGACTTCGGCATCCGCTCCCAGCTGCTGTTGACACCGCACGATTCGGTCGACGTGACATTGCGCTTCAACTACGCGCAGAAGCGCGGCGTTGGCTATGCGCTGAAGCGGGATGGGCCGCTGCCCGAGTTCGTCGAACTCGTTGCCGGGTTTCCGCCGCTCGATCAGCAGCCGATCTACGACGGAGCCACCCCCAATCCCGATAACGAGCGGCGCGTCTTCTTGGATTCAAAGGGCGACATCGACAACGAGACGATCAGCGGCAACGCCAACATCGAGTGGCAAGTGCCGAAAATCCCCTTCTTTGGTGCGACGAAGCTGCGCGTTCTGGGCTCATACACCGACTTCGACGACGCCAGCGTCATCGATCAGGATTACTCCGACCTGCCGCTCGCGGTTGCCAACCAATCATGGGAGGGCAACGAGTGGGTGGCTGAAATCGACTGGTCGTCCGACTACGGAGAAGATGCCGGCTGGCTACTGGGGATCTTTCATCTCGGAACGACGGGTGACAACATCATCGATGCGCCCTCGAGCATACCGATCCTCACCCCTCAAAATACGCGATTCAACATTCCCGTACCCTTTTACCAGGATTTCGAATCGAGCGCCTATTCGCTCGCGGGATTCGTGAACGGCTGGTACCACCTTACCGACAAGCTTCGAGTAGAGGCCGGAGTCCGCTACAGCCACGACTGGAAGAAATCGGACCTCGAGAGTCCGACCATCTTTCTTCGGGAGGAAGGCCAGCCCCCGACGCCCTTCGTGCTCTTTCAAGGGATCAGTGATCATCGCACCGATGACTGGGGCGAACCGACCGGCAGCTTCAGCCTCGACTATCCGATCACCGATGCATCCCTCCTGTATGGCCGATTTTCAACGGGCTACAAGGCGGGTACGCTGAATAACGACATTGCTCCGATCGGCGGCACGCTCGCCGATGAGGACTGCGACCCCGACCCCGACGCTCCGGATTGCGATGGACTCTTTTCTCCGGCGGACGCCGACCCCGAGAATCTCTTCGCTCTGGAGGCCGGCCTGAAGAACTCGATGCTCGACAAGCGACTCTTGTTGAACGGCACCGCGTTCATCTACTGGTACCACGACCTGCAGGTGAGTCAGCTCGTCGAGGCTCAGAACTACGTCGAAAACGCCGCGGACGCCCGCATCTTTGGCATCGAGTTGGAGTCCACGTGGATCCCGGCCGCATCGCTCACGCTCGAAGCGCAGTTTTCATTTCTAGACACGGATTACACCGACTACAAGGGCTGCCGCGACGCAAAGGATTTTTCGGTGCAGGACTGCACGGGAAACGAACTCTCCCGCGCGCCTCGCTTTTCGGGCAGCTTCGCCGCGATGTACCGTTTCGACCTCGATCGCTTCGGCAGCGTAACGCCCTTCGCGCAGATCTACGCATCGGACGAGGTCTTCTTTCGCCCGACCAACGAGGCGGCCGATACCCAGAAGGCCTACTACCTGCTGAACTTCCGCATCGGGTGGCGGAGTGAGGATCTTCGCCTGGGCCTGGACGTATTCGTCGACAACGCCATCGACAAAGACGTGGCCACGACCAAGCTCGTCGGGTCGAGTCTGCTCGGCTCGCCACTCGTCGACGCCTACGACCGCCCGCGAACGTTCGGCGCGCGCGCGTCCGTCGCCTGGTGATTGCGATCGGGTGTAATCCCTCGATTGGTATTTTGGTCGGCCAGGCGGTTGATGTCGCCACGCAGAGCAGCCCGATTCGCCAGAGGCAGACGAGGCCGTGATGAGTGAACTGGAAATCCACACATGGGCAACCTGGCTCGAGATTCTGCTCGCGGGGGTGACCTTTCTGGCGCTGCTCTTCGTCACAGCGCCTTATGGCCGCCACCAGCGTTCGGGTTGGGGCCCCACGGTTTCAAACCGCGTCGGTTGGATCGTCATGGAGCTGCCTGCGGTGGCGCTCTTTGGCTGGATCTTCATGCAGGGGGAGCACCGCACCGAAGCTGTGCCGCTTGTTTTCCTTGGCCTTTGGCAGATTCACTACATCCACCGCGTGTTCGTCTTCCCCTTTCGGTTGCGCACGAAGGGAAAGCGCATGGCCCTGTCCATCGCGGGCCTGGCCATCGTATTCAACAGCCTCAACGCCTATGTGAACGCGCGCTGGATTTCACATTTTGGTGCCTATGCGAGCGACTGGTTGCTGGACCCTCGTTTCATCGCGGGGGTAGCGGTATTCGCGCTCGGTTTTGGCATCAACCTGAAGGCCGACCAGATCCTGATCGACCTGCGCAAGCCCGGCG
>JAHEEJ010000406.1 GCA_024640705.1 Deltaproteobacteria bacterium | reverse complement strand
GGCTCGCCGTGCAGCAACAGCATCACGGGTCCGCCGCGAGGACCGCAATCGACGAAGTGCATCCGCACGGAACCCGCATCGGCGTCACCGACGTCCAGATAATTGGCCGCGAACGGGTAGTCGGGCAATCCCTCGGTATTCGCATCCGGGGTTCGAAGCAGCGTCAACGTCACGGCGCGAGCATAGCTTCGCGTCAGCGGGCCCGCGATTACCCACGGCCGACTGGATTCAGATCCAGTTCAGAGGCAATGGCAGACGTACGACTCGAATCCGCGCACGTTGGCAAGGGCTTCGAGAGCAGGTCGGCAGTCTGTCGCTGATCTCGCGTGCGAAAGCGCTTCATATGCCTCGCGCCAAAATCCCGTTCGGCTGCGTACTGGTTATGAGCGCGGCAACGTAGGGTGATCCCATCGATCGAATGCGATCCGCACCTGGCCCACGGCTCGCGATGGTGAAACTCCAGAAAATCGCGGGAGCCGCAGCGACGGCCGGTCGCAGACACAAACGTGCAGCGCTCGTCGTCTCGCTTCGAAACCGCGCGGCGTATTGCGGCTGGAATCCGGCGCGAGGGAGCGATCGGGACGACAGTTTCGGCACACCCAGCGGACACGACACTTTCGGCCTGCGCGGTGCGCACACTTCGCGCCGCACGCGGAGCAGAGCACTCCCCGAATTTTTGCGCGCGAATTTGCTTCAGAAGCACGGCAGCGGCTTTCGCGAGGATCTTCCCCACGTCGCCATCCGGGACCTGGTGGCGCATCAACGCCTTGAGTTGCTGAATCTGATCGTAGAACTCGCCGTCTGCCGTGAATCGGATCAGATAGCGCTCTTCACCAAGCGGCTCCGGCCGCCGGCTAGCGGGCGCAGGCGCAACAACCGGGCTCACTCGCGGAACAGAAGGCGATGCTGGAAGCCCGCTCCCATTGCCGAGTAGGATTTTTTCGGCGCCGGCTTTCGTCGCGCTCTGTTTGACCCGCTTCACGAGAGAAGCCACATCGGCTTTCGGCTGACGGTCTGCCAACATGCGGCGAATCTCGTCTGCGGTCCGATGCCGCGCTGCGGCCAAGAGCTCGGCGACATTCTCCGCAGCGAGCTGCGGCGCAAGCATGCTCACCGCCGTCAGATGAAGGCCGCCCGAGCGAAGCGCCATTAGAATCTCGGGAAACCTTCGCGCGGCGCGCGCCGCCGCGATGCGCTTGTAGGCGACCGCCTCCGCGAAGCGCAGTACATCCACGCAATAGGCAAACATCGAAGGGCAGCCTTCGCGCAGATAGAGCCTCCGCGCATCGACTTCGGCGAGGTGCTCGATCAGATCCGCCTCGAGTTTGCGCCCGCGATGAACCAATTCCAGCAGTTGCGCGAGCAATTGATCGCTCGAAAGCCCCTTCACCTCGAACATCGAAATACGACCTCACAGGGACGCGCGGGGTGAAGTCGTAGACAGTGTACCATCGGGTCAGATCGCTCCCGCGATCAACTCACCATGGCCCATCGATTGGCCAGATCCAGATTGAACCCAAACAGCCGCAATCTCTCATCCTGCATCGATCAGGCTCATTTCAGCGGCGGATAACCTGGAAACCTCCAGACGGTCTCTTTTTTCCTGAAATACTTGTCAAGCGAAAAATGGGATTACTCGCAATCTTTTTTTGATCAACTGGATTTAAATCCAGTTCGCTGAAAGGAGCGTATCCGGATCAATTGCTCAGATCTCTCGGACGATTCGCTCGATCAATTCGACCGACGCGTCGGGACCGGGCATGGCCGCGATCTCGTCCGCGAGCGCCCGCGCGCGGATGCGGAAGCTTGGCTCGCGCAGCACCCGTCGGGTCGCGTTGCGAACGGCCTCGGGTGTGAGTTCGTTGCGCTCGAGTGAGAGCGCAGTACCGATCTCCTCGCAGCGGCGGGCGTGCATCGGTTGGTCGGCGCTGATCGGGATGAGCACCGACGGCAATCCGTGGGCGAGACTTCCCATCACGGTTCCGTAACCGGCGTGTGAAATCACCGCGTCGCAGTGGGGCAAGAGCAGAGATTGCGGGATGTAGCGCTCGACGTGAAGATTCGACCCGAGTCCCGCGAGTTCCGACGGATCTCGGTCGCGCCCGATGGTGACCACGGCGTTCAGCGCCTCACCGGCCAGGCCTTCGAGGATCGTCTCGAGCAAATTCGAACTGGTGTTGAAGAGGGTTCCCAATGTCACGTAGACGGTTGGGCGCTCCGGAAGATCCGACACCCAATCCGGAAGGCGCTCGTCGCCGGTTTGATCGAAGACTTCCGGGCGGAAGAAGTGAACACTTGCCGGAATCTCGAGTCCCGGCGGCTGGTAGCCGCGCGGCCCGAAGAGCAGCTTGGTGGCGCGAACCAGGGTCTCGAGCTTTGGATCTGGCGACAGATCGAGAAACGCGCGCAACTCCTCGAGGCGGGACCCGGCGAGCGCGACCAGGAACGCCTCCGGCAGGAACAGCCCCCAGAGGTTGAACACGCGCGGAATGCCGGCGCGCTCCGCCGCGACCCAGCTCCCAAACTCGGTCGGATCCGACACGATCACGTCGGGACGCCAGTTCGCGATGATGTCCAGCAGCGGCGGAGCGAAACTTCGCGCCGCGACGTTGGCGTAGCACTCCGACAGAAAGAATGCGGTGTCTCCCAACTCGACGGCTTTCGCGTAGACGGATGCGATCGGCTCAGCGGTCCACGCGGGCCCGCAGGGGAGCGCCTCGAAACCAATCCGCTCGACCTTGTCTGAAAATCCCGGCGGAACCGCGAAGCCAACGCGATGTCCGGCGGCCTCGGCCGCACGAGCGAGCGGAATCAGCGGGTGTATATGGCCGTCAAGCGGGTGCGACGAGAACAACCAGCGCATCTCGGCGTCTCCGGCACTGCGAAAAACCCATGCGGATTCTCGGGTCGAGATGATTTTCGCACAGGGGTGCCGGAAAGGAAATCTCATGGAACGCCAACTGGATTCAAATCCAGTTGCCATTCGAATGATCGCGCCGATATCCTCTGATTTTCGGGTTTCGGGGCGCATGCAGACATCTGAGCAACTCACCGAAGTTCGCGCGGCGCACCGCTTCGATGAAGAGGCGCTCGATCGCTATCTCGCGAAACACCTGGAGGGTTACCACGGCCCATTGCGGGTTCAGCAGTTCGAAGGGGGGCAATCGAACCCGACCTATCTGTTGAGCACCGACAGTGGCGATTACGTGCTGCGCAAGAAGCCGCCCG
>JAHEEJ010000405.1 GCA_024640705.1 Deltaproteobacteria bacterium | reverse complement strand
CGGCGGTATCGAAGTAGGTCATGCCGCGGTCGTAGCAGTGGCGCACGACGTCGGCGCTCGGGCAACCGCTCGATCCGAAGCCGATGTCCGAGATCACGAGCCCCGTCTTGCCGAGCGGCACGTATTTTTGGATGGTGGGAGCACCCGCGGGAAGGCTCGCGGCGCGGGCCGCGTAGGCGACGCCGAATGCCCCGATGCCCAGGGCAGCCCGGCCGCCCTGCTGGAGAAACGTGCGGCGATCGATCCCCGCCCGGTCGTCATCGAGTTCGGGCCGATTGCGATCGGCCTCGCGATCCTTCGGTGAATCTGCCATGACAGCCGCCCTCCCTGATCGGGGGTTTCGAAGGTTCAGTGTACGGTGAGAGCCTGGGCGCGCAACGGGGTAACGGCCGCTCCGGCAGCGATTGAGGGCTCCTGGCGGCGCGCATCGGGATCGTCTGAAACCTCGCGGGAAGAATCGACGCTATTCTCCGCGCTCGCGGGTGCCCGCGCGGAGAGATCGATGGCCAAGAGCGACCCGAACACAGCAGAACCCGCGGAAGTTCGCTCGCACTTCATCCGCGAGAAGATCGAAGCGGATGTGCGCGCCGGAAAGCACGGCGGGCGCGTCGTCACGCGTTTCCCCCCGGAACCCAACGGCTACCTGCACATCGGCCACGCGACCTCGATCAATCTCAACTTCGGCATGGCGGCCGCGTTCCCGGGCGGCATCTGCAACCTGCGCTTCGACGACACCAACCCGGAAGCCGAGGATGTCGAGTACGTCGACGCGATCCAGCAGGACATCCGCTGGCTCGGTTTCGACTGGGGCGATCGCCGCTACTTCGCCTCCGACTATTTTCAGCAGCTCTTCGATTTCGCGATCCGGCTGATCGAGAAGGATCTCGCGTTCGTCGACAGCTCCAGCCTCGAAGAAATCCGCAAACAGCGCGGAAACTTCTACGAGCCCGGCACCGAGAGCCCGCACCGCGGGCGTTCGATCGGTGAAAACCTCGACCTCTTCCGGCGCATGCGCGCGGGAGAGTTCGCGGACGGCGCACACGTCTTGCGCGCGAAGATCGACATGCAGTCGCCAGACCTGAATCTCCGCGATCCGATCATGTATCGAATCCGAAAGGTCCACCACCACCGCACCGGCGACGAGTGGCCCATCTATCCGATGTACGACTTCGCCCACGGACTGTCGGACGCAATCGAGTCCGTCACCCACTCGCTTTGCTCGCTGGAGTTCGTCGACCATCGACCGCTCTACGATTGGTACCTCGAGGCCTGTGAGACCGAAGCGCGGCCCGAGCAGACCGAATTCGCGCGACTGAACCTGAACTACACGGTGCTCAGCAAGCGCCGGCTGTTGCAGCTGGTCGAGGAGCGGCACGTGAGCGGCTGGGACGATCCGCGGATGCCGACCCTCTGCGGAATCCGTCGGCGCGGCTACCCGCCGGAGGCGATTCTGCAGTTCTGCGACGAAGTCGGCATCACCAAGCGGGATTCCGTGGTCGACATCGGCCTGCTCGAACACTTCGTGCGCGACGCGCTCAACTTCGGCGCGCCGCGCGCGATGGGAGTGCTTCGCCCGCTCAAGGTCGTGATCGAGAACTTCCCCGAGGGCCGGGTGGAAGAACTCGATGCGCCCTTCCACCCGAACGACCCGAGCTTCGGTTCGCGCAAGCTACCGCTGTCGCGCGTCGTCTACGTCGAGCGCGACGACTTCATGGAAGAGCCCGCAAAGAAGTGGTTCCGACTCGCACCCGGCAGCGAAGTGCGCCTGCGTTACGCGTGCTTGATCACTTGCACCGACGTGATCAAGGATCCGAAAAGCGGTGAGGTCGTCGAACTGCGCTGCACGTGGGATCCCGATTCCCTCGGCGGCGCACCCGCCGACGGCCGCAAGGTGCGCGGAACCCTGCACTGGGTTTCGGCCGAGCACGCCGTCGAAGCCGAGGTGCGGCTCTACGACCGCCTCTTCAAGGAAGAAAATCCGTCGGCGGGTGGCGGCGACTTCCTCGCATCGCTGAACCCCGACTCGCTCGAAGTGCTCTCGGGTTGCCAGGTCGAACCGAGCCTCGCGAGCGCGCAGAGCGGCGATCGCATGCAATTGGAGCGGATCGGTTATTTCTGCGTCGACCGCGCTAGCGCGTCCGCGGGAAAGCTCGTCCTCAATCGAACCGTGGGGCTGCGCGACACCTGGGCGAAGGAAGCGAAGAGGGCCTCTTCGTAAGACCGACTGTCGCTGGACGCAGCGCTACTCGTTCGATGACACCTGCGCCACGCGCCCCTTGTAGAAGTCCATCTGGCCGAAGTTCATGATGTGCGGCCGTCCGAGCTTCTCCGCCACGAAGTCCAACTCGAAGGCCGGCGTCAGTTTCTTGCCGTCCCATTCGTAGGCCTTGAGGAATTGCGGATCCGAGCCCGGCGTGCCGTCCCAATTCGCGAGCAGCGATGCCGTGAAGTACAGCCGCTTCCCATCCCACGACTGCGAGACCATGTTGACCTGCCCGCCGATCTTCTCTTCGTAGACCATCTGGGCCTTGCGCGGCTCGGACACGTCGAATACCCGCAGCGTGCCATCCATGAAACTGTCGACGAAGACGAATCGATCGTCGGCGGACAGCGAGATATCCACCGGCAGCGGGATCTTCGCCGGATCGCCGATATCGGCCAGCGCAACGGCCTCGAAGTTGCCGTCGTCCAGTCGGAAGATCCCCCAGAGCTGCGAGGTCAACGCCGTGCTCGTAAACGCGTAGTGGTGATCGGGGTGGAGTGCCCAGCGGATCTCCAACGGCGCACCCGGCACCTCGAGCGTCTGAAGCGGCTTTCGCGTGTGGTAGTCCCAGACGACCATCTCGTTGCCAAAGTTCTTCATCGCGTCGGCGTCTGCGATCAGTTCCGGGAGCGGCCGCATGTAGTTCTTGTGCCCGGTAAACGAAGACGTCAGCATGCGATTGAGTTCCTTCTTCACGCGGACGTCGTAGCCGTAGGTGGCTCCTTCGGGCATCCAGATCGTGCGGATGTATTCGCCGTTGTTGTTGTACTCCACCATCCCGGTCTTGCCGCCCATGTCGTTGCTGTTCGACAGACCGGTGATCAGCATCCGACCCGGCAGCGCGTAGAAGGTATGCGGGCCCACCACACCGCCGGACTTCTCGACGAAATCGTCGATCGTCTTCACGAGCGTGGGCTTCGAGGGATCCGTCGCGACGTCGAAGATGAAGATTGCGCTGTCGTCGAGACCGCCCATCCAG
>JAHEEJ010000404.1 GCA_024640705.1 Deltaproteobacteria bacterium | reverse complement strand
GGCAAACGCGGCGGCAGCGCCAATCGATCGCGGCGCTCGAAGGCGTGACGGATCGCCTTCAGGCCGTTCACCGTGCCGTCGAGCACGGGAACCCCCTTGTCGGTCAGCGCCCGCGCCATGCCCTCGTAGGGAGCCGTGGAGATGTTGGCGAGCAGGACCACCGGCTTGTCGGTCCGGTCGAAGGCGTTGGCGATCGGCTTCCCGTATTCGCTCTCGAGACTTTCGTTGAACGACAATTCACCGGACATCGCGCTGATCGCCGTGTCGGGGTCCTCCGCCAGAGACACGATGAAGTGCGTGAGGTCCTCCGTCCAATCCCCGGAGCCGTCCCCCCAGGCGTCGAGTGGATTGACGGGGTCGAGGGCGTGAAACAAGCGCTCCTCGAGCTTGGCCTCCGTGGCTGCGTTGATCTCGGCGAAACGCACGCCCACGTCTTCTGCAACGTCGACCACCAGTTCGCGCTCGCCGCCAGAATCGATCACCAGCGACAGGCCGCCCGGCCCGGGCTTGCGCGCCGACGACAGCAGGGTCACCGTGTTGATCATCTCATCCAGTGAGTAGACCCGGGTCACGCCGTAATGGTCGAAGACCGCCTGGTAGGCCGCATCGTTGCCCACCAGCGCGCCCGAATGGGTCTGGGCGAACGCCGCCGCCTTTTCCGATCGCCCGACCTTGCAGGCAATCACGGGTACGCCCCTGGATGCTGCCTTGTCGAGCGCGGCCATGAAGGCTTCGGGCTGCCGGACCATCTCGCAGAACAGACACAGGAGTTTGGTGTCGTTGACCTCGAGCGCGTAATCCATGTACTCGTCCATCGTGACGCCGATCTCCTGACCGGCGCTGACGATCGTGTTGAAGTTGACGCGCGGATTGAAGAGCCCGACTTCCGTGAACGTGGAGCCCGAGTGGGCGATGTAGGTGGCGTTGGCATCCGGGCGCAGGTTCGGCTGCACGTTCGCGAAGGTCGAATGAAAACCCGCCACGCCGTTGATGATGCCCATGCCGTTGCCGCCGTTGACGGCCATGTCCGCGTCGCGCGCCAATTCGCGCAAGCGCTTGAGCAGCTTGCGATCGGGATCGTCGGGCAGGTAACAGGTGTCGAAGATCACCGCCGCGCGGGCGCCCGCTTCGATCGCGGCTTCGAGCTGCGACTCCAGGCGCACACTCGACACGCTCAAGATCGCGAGATCGGGCGCTTCGGGCAGCTCGCCGAGCGAGCCGTAACAGCGAAGCCCCTGAACGGTCTCGTACTTGGGGTTGATGGGGTAGATGGCGCCGGCGTAATTCGCGGCCTTGGCGACCTGGATCAACCGGTAGCCGGGCGAACCGGGCGTCTCGGATGCGCCCACGTAGGCGACCGAGCGCGGGTTCATGAGCGGGTCGAGACGGTGCTTGGGCATGGGGGATTCCAGAATTCAGCCGTCAGCCAGATGATCTTTGGGATGGATCTCGCGGGCGGGCAAGCAATGCCGCGCGGTTCATCCGATTCCAGACGAGCGGGTAGCACAGGCGCCGAAGGCTGTCAGCGGAGGGAGAGGCTTTCTGACCAGCACAAACGAGCAAAGCGAGCCCCTGCGTGATGCTGTCCGGGTTCGGTTTCTCGGCGAGCAGAGCCGGGCCCGTCGGCGCCCCGCCGCCCGTTACCCGCGCGTGTTTGTGATAGGCTCGTTCACCCTCCCGGGAGAGGCCGCCACGAAACCCCATGTCGTATCGCTCGATCAGCTACTGGTTCGACTCACTCGGCGCGGAGCCCGAGCTGCGATCGCCGCTGCCAGGTGACCGCGAAGTCGACGTAGCGATCGTCGGCGGTGGCTTCACGGGACTCTGGACCGCGTACTACCTGATGCGTGCCGATCCCTCGTGTCGCGTCGCGGTCATCGAGCGCGAGACGGCTGGGTTTGGCGCGTCGGGGCGCAATGGTGGCTGGTGCGTCGCCCTGATCCACGGCCTGGAAGAATTCTTCGAACGCGACCCACGACGCGGCGCTGCCTTGCGCGAGGCGATCAAAGCGAGCGTCGACGAGGTGGGCGCTGTCTGCCAGGACGAGGGGATCGAAGCGGACTACCACAAGGGCGGCGGTCTCACCCTCGCGACCAACCCCCAGCAGGCAGAGCGACTTCGTGAGGATCTGGAATACGAGCGAGGAATCGGCTGGACGGAGGAGGATATCCGCTGGCTCGACCCCGAAGAGGTTACGGCTCGCATCCGCATCTCCTCACCCTTTGGCGGCACCTTCAACACGAACACCGCCGCCGTAAACCCCGCAAAACTCGCACGCGGTGTGGCCGATGCGGCCGAGCGCCGCGGCGCCTCGATCTATGAACAGACCACCGCACTTGCGGTAGAGCCCGGCAGCGTGCGCACTTCACACGGCACGGTCCGAGCGCCCCGCATCGTGATGGCGCTCGACGCGCACGCCACGCTGCTACCCGGCTGCCGACGCAATCTCATGCCCATCTACGAACACATGATTGCTACCGAACCGCTATCGGATCCGGTGTGGGACGAGATTGGCCTTGCAGAGCGAGGACTCTTTGGCGACTACAGCCGCCTGTTCACCTACGCGCAACGCACGGCGGATAACCGCATTGCAATTGGCGGGCGCAATTTTGACTACCATTACCGTTCAGCCATCGGGACTCGCTTCGAAAAGAACCCACATGTCGAGCAATTACTCATCGACGCTTTGCGCGAAATGCTTCCGCAGCTTGGTGAGTTTGCCATCACCCACCGCTGGGGCGGCGTGCTCGGCATACCACGAGATTTCACCTCAGCCATCTCGATCGACGAGGCGACTGGCATCGCAGGCGTGCGCAGCCACACAGGAGAAGGCGTATGCCCCAGCAACCTGGCGGGTCGAACGCTGTGCGACATCGCACTCGGTCGAAAGACGCCGCTGACCGAACTTCCGTGGGTAGGCCACCAATCTCCGCAGTGGGAGCCGGAACCATTTCGCTGGCTCGGCGCTCAGGCCTCGCGGGCTCTCCTCGTATCGACCGACCGCGCGGAAAAGCGAGGCCGTCAATACCCGGTTCGCAAGCGACTGCTGAGCGCAATGGGCCTCGACGACTAACGAAGCAAGCACGACCTCCAGCTGAGCAGGCGGCTACGGGTGCTGAATCTGCAACCGATGCGATGTTCCGCAGGCTCGGGGTGAAACTCGACCCGCGTTTCGCTCAGGCGGTCGGCTCGAAGATCGCGTAGATCTTCCGCACGGTTTCCGTGCTCTTCCAACTGCAGCGCGT
>JAHEEJ010000086.1:3202-11807 GCA_024640705.1 Deltaproteobacteria bacterium | reverse complement strand
CGCCCTTGCCCTTCGAGGCCCGGCAACATCCCACCGCGGTGACTGCCCGGAATCACCCGAAGGCAGCCGTTCGCCTCCGTCGCGTCATCGAGGCTGAGCATGACGTTGGGCAAACGCTCCACATCGGCGTAAAAATGCGCCCAATAAGGAGAATCCTGATGCCAGCGAAAGCGCGATCCCTCGCCGGGTCGCTTGAGGTTGAGCTTGTCGGTGAATAGCGAGACCTCGGTTTCACCCAACAGGCCGCGCATGGGATCCACCAGGCGCGGGTCGTCGATCAACCGATCGATGCGCTCGTCGAGATGGTGGAAGGGTTCGATGACCCGGACCGTCTTCGTGCCGGGCAGGTGCTCGAATTGAATCGTCGCGCCCGACGCCTCGCAGTAGACGTTCCCGTCGATCTCGTAGGTATGCCCACCGACGGCGGCCGCCGCGCTGGCCCGAGCTGCACAACATTCGACCGCATCTCGGATCTCGTCGATCTCCGTTTCGCTGAAAGCACCCGCGCGAATGAAGAAACCGTCTTCCGCGTAGGCGCGCTTCTCGATCGAGCGCAGGCGAAAGCCCCGATCGCTCATGCGTGCGTCGGCCGAGCCGCCGGCACGGTCAGCTCGACGCGATTGCCCGAGCCCAGCGAATGGGCCGCGATCTGGCCTCCGCGCCGCCAGAGAATTGCATCCGCAACCGCTTGCAGGAGCGTGCGGCCTCGGAGCGCGCCGCCCGCATCGGCTTCGAATTCGCTCTCGCCATCCACGCGAAAGACGATCGAATCCGCTTGCGCGACGGCGGAAACGGCGACTCTTCCGGTCGGCGCCGACTCCTCCAGAGCCTGATAGACCGAGGTCAGCAGGATGTGGTGAAGCGGCTCGGGGTCGATGGCCGCCAGCGGCAAGCCGGCCGCCGAGTCGAGATCGACCGCGACTCTCGCGTCGCAGCTCTCCTCGACGCCGCAGCGCACGCCGTCGAGCACTTCGAGGGGATCGACATGCGGCGCGGCTCCGGTCGCGGGCGACAACAGCGGTCGGATCTGGGCGAGCAGCGAACCCATCCGCGACGAGAGCTCCCCGATCGTCACGGAGACTGCCGAAAGCTCTGCCTCGGTCATCTCGGCGTCGATCAGATGGGCGTGCAGTCGCGTAGCGGCGAGCAGGTTGCCGATCTCGTGACCGAGCGCGAGCACGAGATCCGTCGGCTCCAGTCGCGCACTGTCTTTCGCCGCCACCGCTGACTCCGCGAAAAAGAATGAACCTCGAAAATCTAGCCGACCCGACTCGGACAAAGCCACGAGAATCGAGCGCGCTCGAAGCGCCAACGCAAGTTATACTGGCTGTCTGCCGCGATTGCGAGCGGCGACGCGTCTCATTTTGGTGGAACCGATTTGACAGCAGGCGGCGCTGAAGATTCCGCAGCACCCTCGATCGCGATTCTACGCGGCTCCGAGTCCCCGATCGTCGGCGGCGTCTCGGTGGTTTCGGAGGGAAGCGCTGCCATTTCACTCTCACGCGGTGGCTTCAAGAAACGCTATTCGCATACTGACCCCAACGAAGATGCGGCCGCGTTCGCGCTCGGTGAGGCGGGCGTGCTGCTGGCCGTGGCAGACGGTCACAATGGCTGCAACGCCGCGGAGGCGACCCTCGACGAACTCATGCTTCGGGCCGGCACGCTCCTGACGCGCAACGGAAACACGGCCGACGAGTCGTGGACGAAGATCGCCCTGGCGACCATCGGCGCGATCCAGACGTCGCTGGTCTCGCGGGTCGCGCAGGGTGTCCGCGGCCATTCCAGAACCACGCTCGCGCTGGCGCTGGTTCTACCGGGCGAGGATCTGCTCGCGTTCGCGTCGGTGGGAGACAGCCACATCTTTCGCGTGTGCCCGAACGAAGTCGTCGATCTCGGATCCCACGCCGAAGGAAGGCGCTGCTTCCTCGGCAATCCCGCCGATGATCTGACCGCTCTCGCCCGAAACAGCGTGGTGGGAATCGAACCGATCGCCAATACGCGAGCCGTCATCCTCGCAACCGATGGGATCTCCGAATCCGGGATCGGCGTCGACGTCCCGGAATTCACCGTCGCCGAATGTGCTGCTCGCGTGGATCACTTCGCGCTGGAACTGCGCCCACTGGAACTGGCTCGAAATGTCGCCGATGCCGCGCTCGCCGCCCATCGGCGCCATCGAGCCGGCGACAACATCGCCACCGCCGTCACCTACTTGCCGCCGCGGAAGGCTGCTGCGACCGGGGGCGAATGAAGCCCGCCGCGTGAAGCTTCGAGAGAATCCACTTTCACAGACCCGATAGAAGTTCGGCCACCCGTTCGGCGATCGCGGCAGACGCCGTGAGCCCCGGCGACTCGATTCCGATCAGGTTCACGAACGCGGGGAAGCCCGCGTCGGACTCCTCGCAGATTGCAAAATCGCGGAAGGGTTCGCCGGGGCCGGCGAGCTTGGGCCGGACGCCCGCGAAATCCGGCGACAGCGCTTCGTCGTCCAGCGCGGGGAGATAGCGGCGAACCGCCCGCGCGAAGACCGCTCGCTTGCTCGCGTCGATCTCGTATCGAACCGCATCGACGTATTCGGTGTCGGGCCCCAGACGCACTCGGCCCGCCAGATCGGTCGTGACGTGGATTCCGAGGCCCGCATCCGAGGGTACGGGGTAGATCAGGGTCGAAATCCGCAGCCCGCACGCCGGTGCCAATGCAAAATAATCCCCCTTGCACAGGTGCAGGCGATAACCGCGGGCATCGACATCGAAACCCGCGCACTCCGCGACCGCCTCGCTGCCGAGCCCCGCCGCGTTGACCACGGCCGCACACTCGATCTCGCTCAGCGCACCGCTCGCATCGCGCGCGCGGAGCCGATACCCGGACGGGCTGCGCTCGATCGCGACCACTTCCACACACAGTGCGAGCGTTGCGTCGAACGACTCCGCTTCCGCGAGAAACGAAACGGCCAGGGCGTGAGCGTCCACGATCCCGGTCTCGGGTGAGACGAGTGCGGCTTCGCAGCGGACGTCGGGTTCGCTTCGACGAACCTCTTCAGGCCCGATGATTTCGAGACCCGTGACGCCGTTGGCGATGCCGCGTTCGCGCAGCATCTCCAGCGTGGCAATCTCGGATGCGTCGGTCGCAACGATGAATTTTCCGGTCTTGCGATGGGGGATCTTGCGCTCCGCGCAGCGCGCGTAGAGCAGCTCCCGGCCCGCTACGCAGAGCGTCGCCTTGAGCGAATCCGCCGGGTAGTAGATGCCGGCGTGGATCACCTCGCTGTTTCGGGTGCTGACCTCCTGCGCGATCGCCGTGTTGCGCTCGACGACGATCACCGAACGCCCGCGGCGGGCCAACGCCGCTGCCGTCGCGAGGCCAATGACCCCGGCACCGACGACGACGACGTCCGCCTCGGGCGACACGGGCGACGATCAGCCGGATCTCGGATGGCGGCCGCCATCCCATCCGAACGCGATCCACGCCCTCAAAAGCCGATACCGAACTCGCGCTCGTAGCGAGAGCGGAATTCGTCGAGTTCGAGCACGAGATTCTGGGTCCCCTCGACTTCCACCTGGCACGAGCCGAGCAGGCTTCCCATCCGGCCCGCGACCTCGAAGGACAGGCCGCGCGCGCGCCCGGCCATCAGGCCCGCGCGGTAGGCGTCGCCGCAGCCGGTCGGATCGACGACCGTCCGGGCGGACACGGGCGGGATCTCGATCTTCGCGCCCTCGCTGTGGATCACCGACCCTTCCGCACCGCTGGTGATGACGACCGCGTCGCAGCGCGAAAAGAGTTCTTCCTCGCTGCAACCGGTCTTCTCCAGCGTCAGCGACCATTCGTAGTCGTTCACGATGTAGACCGCGGATCCGTCGATCAATTCGAGGAGTTCGCTGCGGTCGATGATCGGCAGGCCGTGACTCGGATCGACATAAGTGGGAATGCCGCGCGCCTTGAGCTTGCGCGCGTGCTCGATCATCGCCTGCTTGCCATTCGCGGTAACGATCGCAAAGGAAGCTTCACCGTCGACATCTTCGATCCGCGCCTCGTGGGCGCGCGCCATCGCACCCTCGTAGAACGCCCAGATCTGGCTGTGGTCGAGATCCGTGGTCACGAAGCCTTGCGCGGTGCGCACATCCTCGAAGATCCGGATCCCATCGCGGCTGATGTCGTGACGCGCCAACCAGTCTGCGTACGGGCCGAAGTCACTGCCCGCGGTGGCGAGGATCAGCGGGTCTTCGCCGAGCATCTTCAAATAAAAGGCGATGTTGCCCGCGGTGCCACCAAAGTGCGTCTTCAGGCTCGTGATGTTGAACGAGACGTTCAGCGTGTGGAGCTTGTCGGGGAGAATGTGGTGCTTGAAATGGTCCGGAAAGACCATGATGTGATCGAGCGCAACGGCTCCAGACACGTAGATCGACATGTTTCCTCCAGAGCGCGCAGTCTCGCGATCCACGCGCCGAGCGTCAATGCCGGCAGCTGTTAGAATGCCCGCGATGAGGATCGGCGAGATTGATCGGCAGCGGCGGCGGATCTTTTCGTTCGCGTTCTTCCCTCCGAAGACCGACGAGGGCTTCCGGTCGCTCTACCGCACGATCGAGAAGCTCGAGAGCCGGAGCCCGGATTTCGTGTCCGCGACCTGGGATGCGGGCGGCTCGACGCGGCGCAGCTTCGGCTCCCCGCTGAACCCATGACGGCACCTGACCCCTTGCGCGTGGCGGTGCTGCTCTCCGGCGAAGGGACCAGCCTCGAAAACCTCTTCGAGCAGATCGAATCCGGCGCGCTCGAGGCACGGATCGTCGCGGTGATCAGCTCGAAACAGAGCGCGGGAGGGCTCGACCGCGCGCGGCGGCGCGGCGTTCCCGCGCTCGCGGTGCCCCGCAACCAGTACCCGAACCCGGGCAAATTCAACGACGCAATCCACGCCGAACTCGACCGGTACGAAGTCGACCTCGTCGCCTGCCTCGGCTTCCTCTCTCCGTTCGAAACCCGCGGCAAATTCGACGGGCGCGCGATCAACGTTCACCCCGCGCTGATCCCCGCATTCTGCGGCAAGGGCTACTACGGTCAACGCGTCCACGAAGCCGTGCTCGCATCGGGCGCAACCACAACGGGCGCAACCGTCCACTTCGTCGACGACGAGTACGACTCCGGCCCCATCATCCTGCAAGAAGAAGTTCCCGTTCGCTCCGACGACACTCCAGCCACCCTCGCCGACCGCGTCCAGGCCGCAGAAAGACGTTTGGTGCCGAAAGCCATCCAACTCTTCGCCAACCACCAACTCGTCATCAAAAACCAAAAAGTCCAAATCCTGGATCCACCCTGACCCCCCTCCGCAAACCAAAAACCCGCGTACGGGGTTGGCGGGAGGGATCCGCGAAATCAAGCGCAGCGCGCCCCCGCACACCCCACACGCCGACGCCCAGTAACCGCCCCCTCCGTGCAACCGCACCCCCTTGGCGCGAGCCATTCGCGGATCCCTCCCGCCAACCCCGTATGCGCGCAAAAAAAATCGTCAGCAACCAAAGCCGGTTAGCCGGACCACCCAAAGATCATCATTGACGGAAGGCGAAAGTAAAGCGAAGATGAGCGCGTGTTCTCCCCCTGTTCGGACACCCCTCCCTCCACGGCGGCCGCGGCTCTCCCCACCCCCGCGGCCGCCGTGGAGGGATTGCTGCGCGACCTCGGCCCCCAACTGCGCCGAGGCGGCGCAGCCGCAGAGTCCACGGCCCGCCTCGCGACGGGCATTCCCGAGATCGATCGGCTGCTCGGAGGCGGCTTTCCGCGGGGCCGGCTGAGTGAAATCGCCGGTGCGGCCTCTTCGGGCCGCACTTCGCTGGCGCTGGCCCTGCTCGCCCGCTGCACCGCTGCGGGAGCAGTGACGGCGCTGGTCGACGGTGCGGATGCCTTCGATCCCGGCTCGGCCCACAGCGCGGGCGTATTGCTCGATCGCGTGCTCTGGGTTCGCACGCCGCACATCCCGCAAGCGCTGCGCTGCGCCGAACGGTTGCTGGAAGCCCACGGCTTTGCGCTCGTGCTGCTCGACCTCGCGATCCCGGATTTCCGCAGCGTCCCGGCCACCGCGTTGCGGCTCGCGCGCAGCGCCGCGAGCAGCGGAACCGCGCTGGTCGTCTTGACCGCCACCCGTGCGCTGGGTACGGCGGCCGAAGTCGCCATCGAACTCGCACCCGCGCAGACCCGCTTCAGCGGCACCCCCGCACTGCTGGAGGGCCTCGACGTGCAGGTGAACCTCGTGCGCCACCGCAACGCGCCCGGTCCGCGCTACGCGACCGTGCGTCTGCACGCCACGCAGGCCGCCTAGTGGAATGTCCAGCAACGCACCGCGCACAGCGTGCTTGCTGATCCCCAATCTGCCACTGACCGCAGAACTGCGCGCGCACCCCGAACTCGGCGGCGAACCCCTGGCCGTGGCCAGCGGCCCCGGCCCGCGTGCAGAACTCATCGCCGTCTCCGCAAAAGCCGCGCAGCGCGGCGTGCTCAGCCAGACTTCCGTCGCCCACGCCCGGGCCGTTTGCGCGGAGTTGGTCGTGCGCATTGCATCGCCCGCGCTGGAAACCGCCGCTCGCGCGGCCTTGCTCGACGCGGCGCTGAGTGTTTCAGCGCGCGCCAGCTGGGCGCCGCGCAGCGCGGGCGCCTTTGCGGCAGAAGCCGCCGTCTACCTCGACGCCTCCGGGGTAGACGCCCTGTTCCAGTCCGAGGCCGGCTTCGCGGCTGCGCTCTGCGCGCGCGCGCAACGCCTCGGCCTGCCCGGCAACGTCGCCATCGCCTCGTCGCGCCAGCTCGCCCAGATCGCCGCCCGCCGCTTGTCGGGGCCGGGCGAGACCTTTCTGCTCCCGCCCGGTCGCGAAGCCGCCTTCCTCGCACCGCTGCCGATCGACATCCTCGACCCCGAAGACGCGCTGGCCGAAACACTGACGCGATTTGGTGTCTATACGGTGAACGATCTGCTCGCCCTGCCCCGCCGCGCACTGCGCAGTCGGCTGGGGCCGGAAGTCATGCGCCTGGTCGAGTTCGCCCAGGGCCGCGGGGATGACACGCCGTTGCCCGTGCCCCGCAGCGCGCAGCTGCGCGAAGCCATCGACCTCGAGTTTCCGATCGATCGACTCGAGTCCCTCGCCTTCGTCGTCCAGGGTCTGCTCTCGCGCCTGATCGCGCGGCTCGAAGCGCGCCACCTCGCCTGCGGAGAACTCGCCCTCACGCTCCAGCGGGAAGACGGCGCGCGCGACGCGCGACGCATCGGCACCGCGGCCCCCACGCTCGATCTGCGGGTGCTCGTGAGGCTCGTCTGTCACGCACTGGAATCCCAGCCACCGCAGGCCGCGGTCGTAGGCGTCACCCTCGAGACCGAAGGATCCCCGATCCAGAGCGACCAACTCGATCTCTTTCGCCCCGCGGGCCCCGCGCCCGCCGTGCTCGGCCGCACCCTCGCCGAACTCGAAGCCCTCTGCGGCGGCGACCGCATCGGTTCGCCCCGGGTTGCCGACCACTACCACCCCGACACACTCCAGCTGGCGCCCTTCCAGCCGGGCACTCCCCACACACCGCGCACGCCACCCGGCCCGCCGGCCAGCAGCCTCGCAATCCGTGCGCTGCGCCCGCCGCTGGATGCGAGCGTGCGCGTCTGCCAGGGGTTGCCCGAGCACGTCCGCAGCGCGATCGCCAACGGGCGCGTGCTCCAGCTTGCGGGACCCTGGCGCACCACGGGCGGCTGGTGGTCGCGGGAGGATCACTTCGCGTTCGACAGCTTCGACGTGCAGACGGCCGATGGCACCGTCGCCCGCCTGCGCTTCGATCACCTGCGCAAGCGCTGGCAGATCGATGCGGTGTATGACTGACGTGCGTAAAGCATTGGCCTCGTCGTACCGAAGCACACACCATGGAGTACTTCTAGCATGAGGGGGCAACCGCAGTCGGTTCGTACCGCTCTTGCCCCGAGAACCTCCGCCGCAGCCGCGCGATCCAGCTGATCTACAATCACAAGAGAAGGCGTTGCGCAAAAGGAACGATCACTGCACAATTTTGCTGAGCGGCCAGGCGGAGAGTGGACGGGAAACCATGCCGATCGAACTTCAATATCGAGATGCTGGATCAGGTGTCGTGTTCGTCTGCAAGGGTGTCGTGACAGCTACTGATTTCAGCAGAGTCAACGAAGAAGTCTACTCGGAAGCATCACTCGAGCACCTCCAATATCTACTGATCGACTATACCGCCACAGAACATCTCGAAGTCAGCCTCGACGAGATCCGAGAGTTTGCAGCAGTCGACGTGGTCGCCGCGAGCCAGGGCCGGAGCCTCGTCATTGCCGTCGCCGGGTCAGACGACCTGACCTTCGGCATTTCGCGGATGTGGCAGGCCTTCGCTTCCGACTCGAACATCCGCAGCAACATATTTCGCTCGGTTCCAGACGCAGAACGCTGGATCAAGGAAACCCTCCAGAACGCCTAACTGGAACCGCCCATGGCGCGTGGGTCGACGCAGGATCTTCATCCAATCTGGGCCTACTTCGACCGAGTCTCCGCACAAAATGATGATCCGAGACTCGAAGATCGGTGATAAACTCAGCGGCGATGCGTGCAAAGAGGCTACGACTCGTTGCAACCGTCAC
>JAHEEJ010000086.1:0-3102 GCA_024640705.1 Deltaproteobacteria bacterium | reverse complement strand
TGGGAGCACCAACTGCTTCGGCGCACAGCCGGAATCGAAGGGGTATCGGGATCGCTCGATCGCGTGGAGCTGCGCTGCGATTGGCGGCGCGTCAAGGCGAAGCCAGAAAAAGGCAGGGCTTGGCGCATCCCGCCTGAATGGGGAGATTGCTCGATCTACGTATTCGGCGAACCGGGCTCGACCTTCCAGTTGCTCGAATACGCTTCTACACCCTCTTGATTCGATCGACACACGCGATGCGGCGATCGCTGGCTCGATGCTGCGCTCTCCTCAGGACACCTCCGAATGCTCGCGAGAGAGCATGAAGCGAGTCGTTCGGTTCAAATTTACGCTCCCGCGCTCGAGCTCCCGTGCCATCCGGAGCACTTCGTTCGGATCTTCGTCCCAGATGTAGAACCCGGGCCCGTTGGCCGCGTATCCGGTGCCCTGGCGCCGAATCGGAATGGCGATCGGCCTTGCAAGTCTTGTCTTCAGGATCATTTTTCTCTCCATTTTTTCGCAACAGGATCGGCTCGCCGTGTTACGGCGCGATGTCGATGGTGTGACTTTTCGGAAATGCTTCGCGGCCCAAGCTGGGGCGTGATGGATCCCAAAACGGCGATCGCTGCGGCCGTGATCTGGCTGGGGACATCGTTCGAGTGCATTCGAACGAGTTGATTCCGCATTGATCTCGCAACCTGATCTGGCGGCTCACGAGCCCTTCACGGGATCAGCCTGGCCTTTACACGCTGGTTTCGAGCCGTTACAACAGGCCGTGGCTCAGCGACTCCTTGTCCCCCAGCGCGTGAACGGCCCCCGAGCCGAGCATCGGACATGCGCGATCTCGGAGTTCCCGATGAAAATCCACCCGCGCTGGACAACCGTTGTCCTTCTCTGCGCACTCGTCGCGTGCAGCGCCGAGCAAGAGTCCCCCTCTGCCGAGCGCGACTTGCCCCCTGCCGATCACGTATTCCTGAACGGGAAGATCTACACCGTAGACGCCAACCGCAGCATCGCGCAGGCGATTGCGGTACAGGGCAATGTGATCGTCTTCGTGGGCGATGACGACGCGGCTCGGCAGTACATCGGCGAGCAGACCGAGGTCCACGAACTGGCGGGCAAGCTCGTCCTGCCCGGATTGCACGACTCGCACTTGCATCCCGAAGGTGTCGTCCAGCCGGATGTCTGCGATCTGCGCAGCGAACCCATGGCACTGGAGGTGATGGTTCCATTCCTGCAGGACTGCATCGAGCGTTATGAAATTGCCGATGGCGAGTGGCTGATCGTACCCCAGTGGTCCTTCTCGAACGGCAACCAGCCGAGCGAGCGCTATCCGACACTCGTCGCAGCACTCGACGCGGTGTCTGCCACCCACCCGATCCTGCTGGTCGGAAACGACGGACACCACGCCGCGGTCAACAGCCAGACACTCGCTACCGCGGTCAACGCCGAAGGCGAGAAGGTGGGACTGAACCGCGAGACACTCGCGTCGGACTTCTCCGAATACCGCGAGCTGATCGCCGTGGACGCAAGCGGCCGCCCGAGCGGCGGAGTGACCGAGACCGCCGTCTCGATCTTCGATTCGCCCGACATCTGGAACCTGGTTCCGATGGCCGACATCGTGGGTGATGTCGCGAAGGTGTTTGCGAGCCGAGGGATCACTTCGGTCATCGACGCGATGGGCTCGCGCGAGAACCTCGACGCCTATCATGCGCTCGAACAGAGCGGCGAAATGACCTTTCGGGTTCGCGCGGCCCAGTTCGAGGGCTATTACACGCCGAAATCGGAGCGCGGCGGAATCGAGTCGATCCCGCAACAGCTCGAGGTCTGGAAAGCGCAGCGCGACGAGTTTGCAAACAGCCGCTACATCCGAGCCGACTCGGTCAAGGTCTTCGCGGATGGCGTGCTCGAAGGCAATCCGCTGATCGATCCGCCCACACTCCCCAACGGCGCCGCATTGGAGATCTACAAGCAACCGCGTTTCACGCTCGACGACGAAACCGGATTCGTGGACGTCGTCGGCTACGTAAACACGACGTCTGAAATCTGTCGGGCGGTACGGGCGAACCCGGCGGCCTACGAGGCGGAAAAAGACGTTGCTGCGTTCATCGATGCAAACGGCCACCACCCCGGGCAGTGCATCGAGAGTCGCGGCGTGCTCGAGTTCGAGGAGGCATACCTCCGCGCCTACATCGACGCCCTCTACGCAGCGGGCTTTTCGGTACACATCCACGCGATCGGAGACCGCGCGGTGCGGGTTTCGGTCGATTCGCTGGAGGCCGCGCGAAAGGCCCACGGAGACAACGGTCAACCGCACGGGCTCGCGCACGCCCAGCTCATCCACCCGGACGATCAGAAACGCATCGGAGAGCTGGGGCTATTCGTGGCCTTCACACACTCATGGTCCACTCCAGAGCCCGAATACATGATGACCGTGGTTCCCTTCATCGACGAATTGAGCGGTGGCATCAGCGACCTTCACGATCCCGACAACTATTCCATCAAGAACGTCTATCCGGTGCACACAGTCGAGAAACTGGGAGCACTCGTCGTCAGCGGAAGCGACGCTCCCGTAGAGCGGCGCGACCCCGCGCCGTTTCTTCACATCGAGCAGGCGATCACACGGGACGTCGAAGGCCAGCCCGAGATTCCGGTTCTCAATGCCGACGAAAGACTCGACATCCACTCGAGCATTGCCTCCTACACGATCAACGGCGCGCGCGCGATGAGCCAGGAGGACTCCCTCGGTTCGCTCGAGGTCGGCAAGCTCGCAGACCTGATCGTCGTCGATCGGGATGTCGTGGCGCTCGCCGAAACCGGCCGCGCGCACGAGATCAGCGAGACCCAGGTACTGCTCACGCTCTTCGACGGAAAGGTCGTTTTCAACCAGGAACCCTTCGAGAGCACCGCTCAGCGATAGGCAAATAGGCGGCAGCGCCAACCCCCGGGGACGGCTTTTCACGGTCGTTTGGCTGCGGTCGTGCGAACTCACGTCACCTTCCAACGTCGCCCGGCCACAAACAAGGAGAGGCGGTAGGAGTCGGAGGAAGGTGAGATGAGTCAACTCGTAGAGGAACTGGAGCGACGTGATTTCCCGCGTGTGAGGCGGCGGTTGCCGTGCTC
>JAHEEJ010000085.1 GCA_024640705.1 Deltaproteobacteria bacterium | reverse complement strand
TTTTGACTCCCTCGACCAAGAGGTTTTCCCCATGGGTCGCGAAGCCGTCGTCGTCGATAACGTTCGTACGGGCCTCACCAAGGCTCACCGCGGATCCTTCAACATCACAGAGCCCGTCGAGTACACCGCTCACGTGCTGCGTGAGGCGGTGTCGCGCCAACCCAATCTCGACGCCGCCGAGGTCGAGGACGTGATCCTCGGTTGCGGCGTTCCAGAGGGATGCCAGGGCATGAACATGGGGAGGATCGCCGCGCTCGCCGCGGGATTCCCCAAGACCGTGTCGGGCACCACCGTGAATCGCTTCTGCTCCTCGGGTTCGCAGGCGATCATGATGGCCGCGCACGCGATCCTTCACGAGGGTGCCGAGGTCGCGATCGGGGCCGGAGTCGAGACGATCACGCTGATGCAAGACGGCAGCATGAATACGTCCCGCATGGTCCATGCGGGAGCAAAGAAGCGATTTCCAGGTCTGTATTATCCGATGGGTGTGACGGCCGAGATCGTTGCCGAGCGCTACGGGATCAGCCGCGAGGATCAAGACGCGTACGCGCTGCTGAGCCAGCAGCGCTACGCGGCCGCCGCAGAAGCGGGCCACATCCGCGAAGACATCGCGCCGCTGAAGGTCACCCGCAAGGTGATCCAGAAGGATGCGGAACCCTACGAAGAGGAATTCGTCGTCGAGCGGGACGAGTGCAATCGACCGACGACGACCCTCGAGGGACTCGCGGGCCTCAAGCCCGTCTTCAAACCCGAGGAAGAGGGCGGCACGGTCACGGCCGGGAACGCCTCGCAGCTTTCCGATGGCGCCTCCGCGACGCTGCTGATGAGTTCGGAGCGCGCGAAGCAGCTGGGCATCGAACCGCTCGGCTTCTATCGCGGCAGCGCGGTGGCGGGCTGTGGGCCCGAAGAAATGGGCATCGGTCCGGTGTTCGCGGTGCCAAAGCTGCTGAAACGCCACGGTCTGACGATCGACGACATCGATATCATCGAACTCAACGAGGCCTTCGCGTCACAGTTGCTCTACTGCAAGCGGGAACTCCAGATCCCGGACGAGAAGCTCAACCCGATGGGGGGATCGATCTCGATCGGTCACCCGTTTGGGATGACGGGATCGCGCATGACCGGCCAGTTGTTGCGCGAACTCAAGCGCCAGGGCAAGCGATTTGGCATCGTGACGATGTGCGTCGGCGGCGGCCAGGGATTTGCGTCCCTGTTCGAGGCCAGTTGATTCCGGCACCCCGCAAGGTCCCGCATAGGTAACCGATGACCGATCCTTCGACCGAGGTGCCGCACCCGTCCGCCTCCGCGGCAGACCTCGAGGCGGCGCTCGAACGCCTCGGCCACCGCGCGTTTCGAGCCGGACAAAAGCAGGCCATCGAAACGCTGTTGAGTCGGGGCCGCCTGTTGCTCGTCGCGCCGACCGGCGGCGGCAAGAGCCTGATCTATCAACTGCCGTCGCTGGTTCTGCCCGGCACGGCACTCGTGATCTCTCCGCTGATTTCGTTGATGGCCGACCAGGTGGAAGCCCTCGAGGAGCGCGGCATCGCGGCCACCTATCTCGCGGCCACGCTCGATCCCGATGAATTGCGTGGCCGCATGTCCGCGATTGCGCGCGGCGAATTCGATCTGGTCTACGCGGCCCCCGAGCGGCTGGCCTTCGCGGGCTTCCGCGCGATGCTCAAGGGGCTCGACTGCCCGCTGATCGCGATCGACGAGGCGCACTGCATCAGCGAGTGGGGGCACGACTTTCGGCCCGAGTACCTCGAAATCGGCAAGCTGCTCGGAGATTTTCCGGACGCCCGCGTGCTCGCCTGTACGGCGACCGCGACCCCGGTCGTGCGCGACGAGATTCTCGAGAGGCTCGGACTCCCCGCCGAGACACCACAACTCATCTACGGCTTTGCGCGTCCCAACCTGTCGCTGCGGGTTCACGAGGTCCAGCAGAAACGCGAGCGCGAGCGCAGCGTCGATGCGGCAATCGAAGAGGCGCTCGGCAGTCCCGGTTCGGATCGCGGCGCAGCGATCCTCTACTGCCCGACGCGAAAGATCGCCGAGGCCCAGTCCGACCGCCTTCGCGCGAATGGCTGGAAGTGCATGGCATACCACGCGGGGAAAAGTGGCGCGCGACGCGAGCAGGTCCACCGGGCGTTTTCTTCGGGCAAACTCGAAGTCGTCGCCGCCACCAACGCCTTCGGAATGGGGATCGACCGCGCCGACGTGCGCGCGGTGATCCACTTCTCGCCGCCCGGGTCGATCGAAGCCTACTACCAGGAAGTCGGGCGCGCCGGACGCGACGGCGACGACGCGCTCGGTTTGATGATCGTTTCGCCGAGCGACATGGCGCGACGCCGCGCGCTACTCGAGTTGGACATGGCGCAGAATGGATCCGCCCAACACGTGATGGAGCACAAGTGGGGAATGTTCCTCGAATTGATGCGCTTCGCTGAGGGTGGCAGTTGTCGTCACGACGCCGTGCTGCGCTACTTCGGCGACGAGGCCGAAACCCTGGCAGGTTGCGGTCGCTGCGATGTCTGCCAGGCGCTGGCGGCAGGTGAGGGCGACGCAGAGGCCCCGGATCCCGAAGAGGTGACGCTGCTGGTCCGCAAGGCGCTCAGCGGCGTCGCGCGGATTCACGGGCGCTTCGGATTGAGTGCGGCGGTCGCGCTGCTGCGAGGCGTGAAGGATCCACGTCTGGAGCGGATGGGCGCCGACCGGACACCGACGTTTGGTGTGCTGCGCGCGTATCGCGAGGAATGGCTGACACGCCTGCTGCGGCGCTGTGTGACCGCGGGCTGGGTCGACTTTTTCGGCCTCGATCGCCCGGTGGTGGCACTCACCGAGGAGGGCATTTCGGCGATGCGCGGAGAACGCCCCGTGCGCCTGCTGCTGCCGCCGCTCCGGAAGACTCCCATTACAAAACCGAAAGCTCGGGAACCACTCGCAACGCGCACTGCGACCCCTCGTAAAGCGGCACCGCGCGAGAGGGCGGAGGTTCTCGGCGATCGCGACCAGGTGCTGTTCGAAGCGCTTCGCAGTTACCGCCTGAAACGAGCGTCCGCTCAGGGCGTGCCGCCCTACGTGATCGCGAGCGATCGCTCGCTGCGCGAAATCGTCGCGGAGCGTCCCCGCACGATCGACGAATTGCTGCTCGTCCACGGTATCGGCCCTGCAAAAGCCAAGCGCTACGGCAAGGGACTGCTCAAGGTCGTGCTCGAGAACCCGAACTGACCCGGTGTTTCTCCTCACCGGCTGCATGAATTCTTTGCATCGCGATCTGGTAGGATGGAGCGCGTTCCGGATTCTCGGCGTCTGACTGCAATCCGAGGTTGAGCTGCGGGCGCCACCCATCAGGCGGCAGGTGTGCGTCGCTCACCGGGTCGCTACAAGGAGCGCCATGGACTCCTCAGCGATCGTATTTCCGGCCTTCGCGATGTTCCTGCTCACGGCCTCGGTCCTCGGCTACGCGGCCGGATCGCGTCTGGCGGCAATCCGTCGTGGCGATGTCAGCATCCGCTACTACCGGCTCTATACCGAGGGCGAACAGACGCCCCGCCTGCAGCAGATCGGGCGGCATCTGCAGAATCACTTCGAAGTGCCGCCCCTGTTCTACATTGGCGTGCTCTTCCTCTACGCAACCGGCAGCGTCACGCCCTTGGCGGTCGCGCTCGCGTGGCTCTACTTCGCTTCGCGCTGTGTTCACTCTTTCATCCACCTCGGGAGCAACAACGTCACCCACCGCTTCGTCGCTTTCGCACTGAGCGGGTTGATCCTGATCGGAATCTGGCTCCTGCTGCTGGTGTCGGTTGCTTCGTCTGCGGTTCAATGAGCCACTGATCGACCACTCGCCTGTTTGAGGAGATCGAACGGCCATGCGTTATCGCTATTACATCTGCGATGTCTTTACCGATGTGCGGTTTGGCGGCAACCAGCTGGCCGTTCTACCCGAAGCCGCGGGGCTCTCCGGTCGCCAGATGCAGCAAATTGCGCGGGAATTCAATTTTGCGGAGAGTGCGTTCGTCTTCCCGCCCGAAGCCGGGCATACGCGAAAGGTCCGCATCTTCACTCCGGCCGCCGAAATGCCGTTTGCGGGGCACCCCAACATCGGGACCGCCTTCTCGCTCGCGACCGCGGGTGAGTTCGGTGAGATCGAAACCTCGATCGAGGTGACCTTCGAAGAGAAGGCCGGCCCGGTCCCGATTGCAATCCAAAGAAGGGAGGGGCGGGCGATCTGGTGCGAGCTGGCCGCACCCGAGACGCTATCGATCGGGAAGACGCTACCCACCGAGCTCGTCGCCTCCGCAGTCTCGCTGGACGAGAGCGACATCGTCACCGCGACGCACGCGCCCCAGGTCGCCTCCGTCGGCTTGCCGTTTTTGATGGCGGAATTGAAGGACCGCTCCGCGCTCGAGCGGACGCGCATTCGATGGGATGGGCTGGAAGCCATCGCTGCGCTGGGTGTGACTCCCGACATCCACCTGTATGTCCGCAGTGGTGATGAGTTCGATATTCGCGCGCGCATGTTTGCACCGATGGATGGGGTTCCCGAAGACCCAGCCACAGGCAGTGCGAACTGCGCGCTCGCGGCGCTGCTCAGCCATTACAGCGATCGATCGAGCGGCGATTTCCAGTTCCGGATCGCCCAGGGCGTAGAGATGGGGAGGCCCAGTGTTCTCGAGGCGCGCGCAGAAAAGCGCGACGGCGCCGTCGTCGGGGCGTGGATCGGCGGCGGCTGCGTTTCGTTCGCCGAGGGTTTCATCGAGATCGACTAGCGGGTCGGAGGAAGGCGCCCTTGCCCCCTCCGGGCAGGGCGCCCCGGCGCAGCGCACTAGATCGTGGACTCGTCCGTCTCGCAGGCTGTCGAGTGAAGGTTGACACCGAGCTTGTCGCCGGTCGAAATTTCGACCTGAACGTGCACGGCCTTCCAGCCTTCCGCGGCTTCGTCGAGCGCAATCTCGACGACCCGCCCGTCCATGCCGATCACCGGAGTGACGTAGGCGGTGCGTGCGCCGCCCTTGGCTTTGCCCTGGTTCGGCGTTGCGCCGTTGCGGGCCTTCACGGTCGCCGCGACGATGGTTGCTTCGGCGGCGTCTCCGCCATCGCCCATCAGCATCACCGACACGCTGTCTCCGATTGCGACGTCGCAAAATGCAGATTCGAATTCGATGATCGAGCCGTCGGAGAGTTCCTGGAGCGAGATGGCTGCCTCTTCGAAGGCCGTAGCTGGAAATGCCACCCCCAAGAACAGCGGCAATACAGCGAGGCTTTGCGATTTGAACACGTAGATCCCCTTTCGATTGGGTTCGCGTCGATGTTTGCCGTCGGCGCGAACGGTCGGTTCCTGTCACCGCCAATGGATAGAAGTTGTCGACCACAATGGCTGTGACCGGAACCACCGCAGGTCGTGCGCAAGCTTCACGCAGCGATGGGCTCGATTGGCCTGGGCGCGGAGCCATCGATCGGCCGGCACGGCATGCGATGCGCCCGCAATCGGCCGGACGCTTCGGGGTTCCAGTTGCGGGATTTGTTAGAGTCGCTTCCGATCGGGGCGAGTTCTCACCCGATGGGGTCGGCCGCGGGCAGATCGGGCATGCGCGGCCGGCGGGCGGGTTTGTCAGTGGCGAACTTCGCGAGTGCGAAACGCGAAATAGGAGAAGGGTCGCTTGGAAATATTTGATCCGCTGGCCCGGCCATTCTGGGAAATGATCGGCATGGCGCTGCTCTGCGGCGCCATCGTCGGAATCGAGCGGCAATTTCGCGGCAAGCCAGCCGGCGTCCGGACGAGCATCCTGATCTGCGTCAGTACCGCCGTCTTCATTCACCTCGGTGACGTGGCGGCCGGCGACAGTGGCGACCCCGTTCGCGTGCTCGGCCAACTCGTCACGGGTGTCGGTTTCCTCGGCGCGGGTGTCATCATGGCGCGCGAAGGCACCGTCACGGGCGTCACGACCGCCGCGGTCATCTGGGTGCTCGCTGCGATCGGCGCGGCGATCGGGTTGGGTCTGTATTCGGGCGCTTTCGTGCTCGCCATTCTCACCGTCGCCGTTTTGACCGGAGTCGAGCTGCTCGAGTCCAGCCTGCGTTGGCTTGCTCGCGGCATCTACGAAAAAGATTGAGCCCGGCGCGGCCGCGGGCTCGATCCAATCCGAGCATTCTGGACCGGTCTCCGCGAATGAATGGATCGGCGCTCACAGCGCCTCGAGGCGTTGGGTTCGAATTCACTGATTTGAGCGCGCCAGAACGGTTCCCGCCGCGAAGATTCAAGATCCGCAGGGGTTGAGCTTGTCACCACACGGGACTTCGTGTATCTACCGCGAGTCGTGCAGCCGGTGCTTCGGTCCCGATCAGGGGCCGGGTGAAAAGGGAAGTGAGGTGCGGAGAGGGTTTCTCTCCAATTCCTCCGCGGGCGCGCCGCCGTAATGGGTTGGTTCCAGACCCTGGAACCGTCGATCGAAAGCAGAGCCACTGTCCAACCTGCAACGGGCCGGATGGGAAGGCGATCGGTCGAGCAACCCTGAGCCGGAAGACCTGCCAACTGCCGAAGAAATGCGCCCTCGCAATCAGGGTGCTCGAGTCGGAACGCCCTGGCGTTCCCGGATCTTCAGCTTCCGCCTCGAGAACTCCTGTGAACCCGAGGGCCTGTGTTCGTATCGGCCCTGCGCGAAACGGGGCAATGGAGGTTTCATGCTGTCGCTGCTCGATCCATTTGCATCGTGTGTCGCCGCGAATCGTCGTCTGGTCCGCGCTCTCTTCTGCTTTGGTGTGCTCGGGTGCACGCTGGTAGCCGCGGTTTCGCTTGCCGACGAAATCCCGGCCGAAGATTCCGCGGAGTCCAGCCTCGCCGATCAGCAGCCCACGGATCCCAAGCCCGAGGCCGAACAAGCTGCGGACGCCAACCTCGCTGACAGCGAGCGCGAATCCGCCCCCACGGCGCTGAATGTCGGCGAGGTGTCGGTGACCGCGACCCGGGCCGAGCGCGACGTGCTCGAGGTGCCTGGCAACGTCACCGTGATCAACCGCGAGCAGATCGAGGAGAGTGGACTGCGCGATGTGCCCGAATTGTTGCGCCGAATGACAGGCGTTTATATCACCAATCGCACCGGGTCACCCGATGGGTACACGACGGAGATCCGCGGTGCCAACGATGGTGATGGCGGTGGCTCCAGCACGCTCGTGCTGGTGGACGGTCGCCGCATCAACGAATCCGACTCCAGTGTCGTCGACTGGTCGCTCATCCGCCTCGACAACGTGGAGCGCATAGAGATCGTGCGCGGGCCCGCCAGCGCCGCCTGGGGCGACAACGCCATCGGCGGCGTGGTGCAGATCTTCACGCGCCGCGGCAAAGGCGATGCGACGGCCACCCTCAAGGGGAACTTCGGCAGTTACGACAATAACGGCGGCAGCTTCTACGCCGGGGGCACCCAGGGCCCGGTCACGGCTTCGCTGTTCGCGGATGGGCTCGACTCCGACAACTATCGCGACCGCTCCGACTTCTGGAGCGCAAAGGTGGAGGGCAACGTCCGCGTCGAACTGGGCGAGAACCTGTCGATGGCCGTGGGCGGGGGGTACCTCGAAGACGAGCGCGACCGGCCGGGCGCCTTATCCCAGATGCAGATCGACATGCTCGGACGACGCGCGGCCAATCCGGCTACCGATGGAGATGTGCTGAAGCGCGATCGATACCACGTCGATGGCCGCATCGAGTGGACCCCGCGGAAGAACATGTTGTTTACGCTGCGGCCCTACTACCAGGAGCGCAAAGACGACGGCCAGATCACCTCGCCGCCCACGTGGCAATTCCTGAACGACACCGAGACCGAGACGTTCGGCGTCAACCCCCAGGGCCAGATCGATCACAAGTGGAGCTGGGGAACCAATCGGCTGATCTTCGGGACCGACATTCTGCGCGACGACATTCGCGTGAATCAGGCTTCGATCGACACCAGCGGGGTCTTCGCCCCCTTCCTCAGCGACAAGCAGTCCAAGCGGCGCATCTACGCCGGCTACGTTCAGGACGAGCTTCAGCTCGCGAAGCAGGTGACGCTGTCGGCCGGCTTGCGTTACGACTCCACCGAAGTGAGCGGCAAGGGCTTGCGGGATGGCAGCAGGTTCGAGACAGCCGATGGCGACGACGACTTCTGGAGCCCCAAGGCCGGCATCGTCTGGCGCTTTCGCAGCGATGCGTCCGCCTATTTCAGCTACGCCAGGGGGTTTCGCCTGCCCAACGTCGACGAGGCCTTCGGCTTCTTTGGCTACAACGAGGGACTCGAACCCGAGCGCTCCGACAGCTACGAGTTCGGCGCCAAGCTGCGACGCGAACAGATTCACTTCGACCTCACGCTCTACCGCCTGGATGTCAAGGACGAGATTCTGTTCAACCATGAGATCGACGGCATGTTTGGCGCCAACCCGCGCTCGGTCAACATCGACAAGGTGCGCCACCAGGGCGTCGAGGTTTCGACCCGCGTCTTTCCCTGGAAGTGGCTCGAGATCTACGGCAGCTACACCTATGAGGACAACGAGATCCGCCGGGACCACTACAGCCTCGCACCGGGCGAAGTGCGTCCGTCGCTGGACGGCAAGCGCTTGCCGATCACTCCGGAGCACCGCGGCAACTTCGGCGTGAACTTCAAGCTGCCTTTTTGGTTCGAGCTGGGTTTCAACGGCATCATCACCGGCCGTCGCTACATGGCCAACGATTTGCTCAATGAGTTCTCCAAGCTGTCGAGCTTCGCGGTCTACGACACGCTGGCGGCCTTCCGGCCCCAGATCGGCAAGCACGTTCAGCTCGACGTGGTGCTCCGCGTGAACAACCTCTTCGACAACAAGTACGAGGAGTTCGGCGGTGAGCGCACCTTCGCGCGCGGTGAATTCGGCTTCTATCCCTCGCCCACCCGCAACTACATGGGCACGATTGCCGTGACGGTGACGCGGTGAGCGCGCACGGAGTAGCATCCTGACCGGATTTGCCCTCGCGGCTTTGGCCTACGGCGGCATCTATCTCGAGCATTGAAATCGCGATCGAGAGGAAATTTGCGATGCCGGAAAAGGTGGTGCTCTCTTGGAGCGGTGGAAAGGACAGCGCGATGGCGCTCGAGGCGCTGCTCGGCGACGACCGCTACGAGGTCGTCGGGCTGCTGACGTCGGTGGCCGAGGAGTACAAGCGGATCAGCCACCACGGTGTCCGGGAAGAGTTGCTCGACCTGCAGGCGAAATCGATCGGGCTTCCGCTCGATAAACTCTACCTGCCGTCGGATGGCGGCGTTCCGTGCACGAACGAGCACTACGAGAAGTTGATGCGCGAAGCCCTGCAGCCGTACTGCGACGCGGGGGTGATGCGGATTGCGCACGGCGACATCTTCCTCGAAGACCTTCGGGCGTATCGCGAAAAGAACCTGGCTCGGATGGAGATGTCCGGGGTCTTTCCGCTCTGGAAGCGCGACACCGCCGAGTTGATCCAGACGTTCATCCGCTCGGGCTACAAGGCCTATCTCAGCTGCGTCGAGGGCGTGCTCGGCGAATCGTTTGCGGGCCGCGCGATCGACGCGGATCTGATCGCCGACCTTCCCGAAGGCGTCGATCCCTGTGGCGAGTACGGGGAATTCCATTCCTTCGTCTACGACGGCCCGATCTTCCGCAAACCCATCGACGTCGTCGTCGGCGAAGTGGTGTGCCGGGATACCCGCTACTACGCAGATCTGCTGCCGCGCTGACGATCGGGTCTTTGCAGCGAACCCGTCTGCCATTAGAGTGGTGGTTGCCATCAGCGGGGGCCGTTCGTGAAGATCGCCGGAATTCGCAAGGTGACGCCCCGAGCGTCCGAAGTCCGATGACGCGGCTGCACCTCGTCGACGGGACCTTCGAACTGTTTCGCGCGCATTTTTCGCCGCGGCCCGGCCAGCGAGACGCGATGGGCCGCGACGTCAAGGCCACGCTCGGACTCGCGTCGTCGCTGTTGCAGCTTCTCGGCGATCCGGCAGAAGCGGTTTCGCACATCGCGGTCGCGTTCGACAATCCCGTCGAGTCTTTTCGCAACGACCTGTTCGACGGTTACAAGACCGGAGAGGGCATGCCCGAAGAGCTCGCCGCCCAATTCGACGACGCGGAACGCGCGACCGCGGCACTGGGTGTGACGGTCTGGTCGATGGACCGCTACGAGGCCGACGACGCGTTGGCCTCCGGTGCGGCGCGCTTCCGCGACGAGGTCGAGCAGGTCCGACTGATGACGCCCGACAAGGATCTCGGGCAGAGCATTCGCGGCACGCGTGTGGTGCAGATCGACCGGATGCGCAAGAAGCTCACCGACGAAGCGCGGCTGCGCGAATTGCGCGGCGTGGGGCCCGCGAGCATTCCCGACTGGCTCGCCCTGATCGGCGACGCAGCCGACGGCATTCCGGGCATTCCCGGCTTCGGCGCAAAATCTGCGGCCGCAGTTCTGGCCCACTACGAGCGGATCGAAAACATTCCGGACGCTGCCGAGAAATGGGGGGTCGCGGTTCGCGGTGCCAAGCGACTGGCGGCGAGCCTCGCCGAGCGCCGCGAAGACGCGCTGCTCTACAAGCGGCTCGCGACGCTCGCCGAAGACGCGCCGATCAGCCGGAACCTGGCGGAACTCGAGTGGAAGGGCGTGCCGCGCGGGGCGTTCGAGGATTTCTGCGCCGAGATGGGGAACGAACGCCTGCTGACCCGCCCGCGGCGCTGGGCGAGCTGACGGGCGCGAACCCGTTCACCCCCTTCAAGCCGACACGGCCGCGATCAGCGAGCCGACGAGCAGCGCGCCATCGACGAATAGCGGGCTGAAGCGCTCGTTCGGCCGATAGGCGACGAGTGCGAGCAGCGTCGCCAGCGGAATCGCGATCAGGGTGTCGGCCGGGAAGGGCGCCAGCGCGCCGAGTGCGACGCCCAGAATTGCACACGCGTGCGCGATCTGGAGCGCATCCCGCCGCCGGACACGCTCGACGCCCGCCGCTTCATCGCGGACATTGAAAGCGATCACATTTGCGACCATCGTCAGCGCCAGGATCGGAGCCACCCAGTGGAGGGATTGCGCGTCGGGTGCGAGTACCGCCGGCAGGCCGAAACCGACGCACGTCCAGGCCGCCGCGATGTAGACGATCTTGAGGTTCTCGAAGCGCTTGATGCGCCGATGGAGCAGACCTGCCGCGAAGACCGGCAGCAGCAGCAACGCCGCCGGCCAACCCGCGCGCACCAGGAAGTAGAGTGACGCGACGGCGGCCGCGCCGGTGAGGGCGATCAGCTGGCCGTCGTGTTTCGCGATGAACTCGCTTCGATCGGGCGAAGCGAATTGGTCGCGGTGCAGGTCGCGCAACCGGTCGACGTTGTAGACCACCAGGGTTCCCGCGAAGGCGAGCCCCACCGCATCCAGGCGAATGGCGGTCTCCATCCCGCGAGAGGATGCGGCGACGAGAGCGCCCGCAGCCGTCGCCATCCAGAGATTGGAGAACACGAGCGCGTCGAGCAGTGAACGCAGTGCCGACGTCATGCTGCGAGCGGGTCTTTGCGTCGTGGATGGAGATCTTTGCCGCACGGAAAACGCGCTGCAGGGGCTTTCTCCACGAGCGAGATTGCGCTCAGCTCTTTTCCCCCAGCTCGGTCGATCGCAGTCGCAGCGCGTTGGTGATCACCGAGACGGAGCTCAAACTCATCGCGGCGGCGGCGATCATCGGGTTCAGCGCGATTCCGAAGACCGGGAACAGCGCGCCCCCGGCGATCGGGATGCCGATCCCGTTGTAGATGAAGGCGAAGAAGAGATTCTGGCGGATGTTTCGCATCACGGCGCGGCTCAGCGCGATGGCCTTGCCGACCGCGCGCAGATCGCCGTGGAGCAGCGTGACGCCGGCGCTCTCGATCGCGACGTCGGTCCCGGTTCCCAT
>JAHEEJ010000084.1 GCA_024640705.1 Deltaproteobacteria bacterium | reverse complement strand
TGCTGTTGCGGTAGAGATCGAGGGCCGTGCGGCGGTTTTCCTCGAAGTAGAGCACCTCGCCGCGCGCATCCGGGGACGAGTGGATCAGACCGCTCGCGATGAGCGAACCGATCGCCTCGTGAAAGTCGCCTCCGGCCACCGTGAGGCTCGGCGTCAGTCGAGCGTCCTGCAATTTCAGCAGCTCGACGATTTCGCGCATCCGGTCGACGAGCTCTTCGCGGAAGAGTCCCCGGCGTCCCGCGCCGAGCAGCGCACAAGCCGCCACTGCGGTGGCGTTAGGCATCACCGCCCAGTTGATGCGCTCCGCGATGCGATTGCCGAGCGACTCGACGAATTCTCGCTTCTGCTCGACCACTTCGGCGGATTCGTCGCGGAGGAAGAGTTCGCGCCGTTCACCGAGTGCGCTGGCGAGCGAAATCGGCTCGCCGAAATTGACCCAGACACTGCCGAAGCGCCGGCGCAGAAACTTGCGAGCGCGAACGAGACCCATCACGCTCTCGTCTTCCTTCTTTTCACCTTCGCGCTCTCCGACGATGGCGCGCTCCTCTACGAGGTGCTCGTAGGTGATTGCGATTGGCACGAAGAAGAGGTCGCGCCTGGCGGTTTGCAGGAATGCGTCGACGTTCCACGCGAGCATTCCGAGGCGCGGGCTGAGCATCTTCCCCGTGCGTGAACGTCCCCCTTCGATGAAGAACTCCTGTGTGTACCCCTGTTTGATGAGGTAGGTGATGTAGCTGCGAAACACCACCCTGTAGAGCGGGTCTTCGAACGAGCGACGCAAGTAGAACGCACCGCCACGCCGCCACAGGGAACCGAAGGGGCCAAAGGACATGTTTTCCCGCGCCGCGACATGCGGAGGAACCAGGTGGTTCGAGTAGAAAGCCGTCGAGAGAATCATGAAGTCGCAATAGGAGCGGTGACTCGGGGCGAGAACGAGCGGGTTGCGCTTGGCATAGTCGGCAATCTTCTCGATTCCGATCAGTTCGACCGAAACGAACATTCTCCTCAAGATGACGCCGACGGCCCAGTTCAAGAACGCCAGGATCGTCGAGTTCATGTTGGCGGCAATCTCGCGGAACATCTTGGCCGCTTCGGCCCTCGAGCGCTCGATCGGCCAACCGCGCTCTTCCGCCCGACTCCGGACCGCCGCCCGCACGGCGGGCGTACCGATGACCGCCTGTTCGACCCGGTGGGGCGACCGCAAAGCCGGCCCCTGGACGACCTTTTCCTCTCGGTAGAGGAAGGTCAGAATGGCCCGGCGCACCTTGCGTGCCACGCGATGCGGCCCCTCTACGCTTCGTTCTTCCGCGAGAGCGCCCAGGTCGATCGGATTGCCGACCCGGACGCAAAGGCCCTGGTAGGTGGTGAGGAACGACGTGACCTTCGCAAAGTCCGAAGGACGGGTGCTCGATCCGTAGCTGAGATTGAGAAAACGCTGTCGACTCCGCGGACCCTTTCGCCAGAAGAGCGCCAACGGAACCATGTGAACCGGCCGATTCGAATCCCAGGCGGTGCGGATGACCTCCTCGAGCAGATCGAGTTCGGCTTTGCTGTGTTCGACCGCGCTGCGCCGCGTTCGCAATCTCGAACGCAGGCGCGCGGTACGCAGGAAGATGAACGACGACTCGCCTCGCAAGGTCAGCGATCGAAGCTTGGCTTGCGAAAATTCAGGGCCGGGCTCTCGCAACCACTCGCCGCGTCGCTTCCAGGCGAGTCGAATCGCTTGCCAGAGCGGGCGGTAATAGTAGAAGCGAATTCCATTCGCGAACTTCGAAAGGCCGAGCCCTTCGCGAAGGAAGAGCGCATTGAAGAGAAAGTAGTCGAGCCGGCTCGCGTAGCGCATGACGTAGATGATCGAACCGCCGCTCTCGAGTTTTCGGAGGCGATCGACCGTGGCGTCATCGAGGTCGAAGTGGCGAAAGAAGCGGCTCGCAAACCATCGGACCGGGAGATTGAAGCGCGGCGTCATCGCCGACAGGGCGTCGACGCCCTCCTCCTCGGGGCCGTCGGATACGGGCAACGACTCCGGCTGGGACGCGGGGTCACCAGCAGGCGCGGGGCAAGCCGTCCGCACGTCCGGAGGATCCACGGGTTGCTCCGTCATGATCACACCTGGAATAACACCGCTAGCAGCGCGCGGCAACGAAACGCATTTGCCCAGTTGGAGTCCGCGAAATCTTCATCGCGCACCCTCACTCGGCCATCAGGATCTCCCCGGGGACCATTTTCGCAGCGATCTCCTCGGGGGTCCACAACCCACCTTCTGCTTCCTTGGTAATCCCGTCGCAGGTCACGACCTTCATCTCGGCAATCCGCCCTCCACCGACCAGAAAGGTCTTGCCCGTCTGGTCTTTGGCGAGGTCGCTCGCGAGGTATGTCACCAGCGGAGAAATCACCGCTGGCGTCATGCGAGCCTTGATTTTCTCGTCATCGAAAATGGGCAGATCGTCGGTCATGCGGGTCAGCGCAATCGGCGCAAGGATGAATGCGCGGATGCCGTACTTCTTTCCCTCGATCGCGAGGCACCGCGTAAAACCCGCAATCCCCGCCTTGGCGGCTCCGTAATTGCATTGACCGAAATTGCCGTCCAAACCCGATGTCGATGAAGTGTTGATGATGACGCCGCCCTCGCCCCGATCCTTCATATGATTGTAAGCGGCGTGCGTGACACAATAGGTTCCCCGAAGGTGAACCTCGATCACGATATCCCACATGTCTTCATCCAGCTTGGCGAAGCTCTTGTCGCGCAGGATGCCGGCGTTGTTGACCACGATGTCCAACTTGTCGAACGCATCCAGCGCGGTCTTGACGATGTTGTTGGCTCCGTCGACGGTTGCAACCGTGTCGTAGTTGGCGACGGCCTCACCGCCCGCAGCCTTGATCTCCGCAACGACCTGATCGGCCATGTTTTGACTGGCGCCGGTTCCATCGCGCGCTCCACCGAGGTCGTTGATGACCAGTGCGGCGCCCTCCTTCGCCAGGGCAAGTGCGTGCTCGCGTCCGATGCCACCACCACTGCCCGTGACAATCGCAACCTTCCCATCAAGCAACGCCATTGGGGGATCTCCTCGTTTGTTCCGTCATCATCCGAAAGACGAGCTACCCCATTATTAGCATGCCGCCGAGCCTCAGGTGAACAGGATCGTGCGCAGTTTCGCAAAGGGCGTGAAACCCAGACTCTCGTAGAGGCGTTGAGCGGCGGCGTTTCCCTCGACGACGGCGAGTTGGACGTGGTCGGCACCCGCACGAAATGCTTCGCGACACAATTCCGACACGCCGAAGGAAGCGAGTCCGCGCTGCCGGCAGTCCGGCCAGGTGTAGATCCCCTGGAGCAGCCAGCCTTCCGAGCGCTGCACGTCCGCGTAGCCAACCATCGCCACACGGTCATCGATTTCGACGACACGGGCCCGGGCGACCCGGCCGCGAACCCAGTGTCGGAAACCCTCGGCGTCGCCCACGAAAGGATCGGGGCGGTCTTCTTCTCGGAGGCTCTCGCGCGCGGCGACGACCAGGTCGTCCAGGTCGGCATCCCTTGCACGCCGCACGGATTCAACTGCAGTCGGCTCGACGGGTTTCCAATCCCCCTCCCGGAGCGCGTAGGCGATTTCGATTCGATCGACGAGCACGCGGCGGGAACGCCGCGCGGAGAGCTGCCCCCAAAGCAGATCGACCGCCGGAACGGGGCTCTTCACCAAGCCGACCCTGAGTCGATTCAGGTAGGGGATGAAGGCCTCGACAGCTTCTTTGCCCGCATTGGCGTCGAGGATCACGGTCGGATGCAGACCGGCCATCCCGACGATTTCGCCATTCTGCCAGACCGCGACGATCTCCGTCCGAGCTTCGCCGGGAGCCGACCGCCCACCGAGATTCGCCGCGAGATCCAACAGGAACAGATTGGCGACCGCATCGCGGGACAGATATCGCACCGCCGCCTCGCGATCGGCGAGACCGAGCAGGCGGGGCTCTAGGGCTGCAGCCATCGCCTCACTCGATCAGGGCGAGGACCTGGCCTTCCTCGATCGCCTCGCCCTCCTGAACCCGGATCTCCTTGATCGTTCCAGCGCACGGCGCTTCGATCGGAATCTCCATCTTCATGGATTCGAGGATCATGATGACGTCGAAGGCCTCGACTGCGTCGCCGACCGCCTTCTCGACCTTCCATAGAGTCCCCGCAATCAGGGCTTCCACCTCAGTTGCCATGTGTTTCTCGCTCCGATCGGGGCTTCTCGATATGGCGAACCAGCCCCCGCTGCTGCTCGCCTCGCTTTCGACTCGGCGGGTCGAAACCCAACCTGGAGACGGCCCATGGTGCACGGAGACGCGCGATCCGGCAAGCGGCCGATTCCAAGCGCCGGTCATCCGCTATTCTCCGCGGCTTCTTGGAGAACCCGTGCTCGAAACCCTGACCAAAGGCTTTACTTCCGCTCGCGAAAAACTCAGCGGAGTTCGCGAACTCAGCGAAGAGAATATCGACCAATCGCTGCGCGATGTCCGCACCTCGCTGCTCGAAGCCGACGTCGATCTCACCGTCGCCCGGAACTTCCTGGCCCGGGTCAAGGAGCGCGCGCTCGGCGAAAAAGTCGCCACGCGGGTACGCGACGCGTCCGGCAAGATGGTGCGCGTCACGCCCGGTCAGCACTTCGTCAAGATCTGCGAAGAGGAGTTGATCGACCTGATGGGCCCGGTCGACGCCAAGCTCTCGCAGGCGAAGGGCGTCACCTCGCTGATGCTCGTCGGCCTGCAGGGTGTGGGCAAGACGACCGTCGCCGCCAAGCTGGCGCGCCACCTGCAAAAGCAGAATCGCAGGCCACTGCTGGTCGCCGCCGACGTCTACCGACCCGCCGCGATCCTTCAGCTCCAGCAACTCGGTGGCCGGATCGATGTGGACGTCTTCGTCGGTGAAGAGGGAGAGCGCCCGGCCGCGATCTGCGCCCGCGCCAAACAGCGCGCCATCTCCGAGGGCTTCGACGCGATCATCTACGACACCGCCGGCCGGTTGGCGATCGACGCCGAGTTGATGGAGGAACTCGCCGAGATCACGAGCGAGACGTCGCCGGCCAACACGCTGCTGGTCTGCGACGCGCTGATGGGTCGCGACGCCGTCAATACCGCGCGTACCTTTGGCGAGCAGCTCGCCGTCGACGGTCTGGTGCTCACCAAACTCGACGGAGATGCCCGGGGCGGTGCGGCGCTCGCCATCAAAGCGGTCACCGGCGTCCCGATCAAATTCCTCGGAACCGGAGAGTCACTGGACCGATTGGAGGCCTTCCGCCCTGAAGGACTCGCCTCGCGAATCCTCGGAATGGGCGATGTCGTCGGCCTGGTCAAGGACTTCGAAGAGGTCGTCGACGAAAAAGAGGCCGAGAAGGACGCCGAGCGCTTGCTGCGCGGCAAATTCGGCCTCGACGATCTGCTCAAACAGCTTCGGACGATCCAGAAGATGGGCCCGCTGCGGGATGTCTTCGCCAAGCTGCCAATGTTCGGCTCGATCGCAGAGCAAATCGACGAGCGCGAACTCAAACGCGTCGAGGCCCTGATCCAAAGCATGACGCCTGCCGAGCGCGCCCAGCCCGACATCATCGACAAGAGCCGGATGTCGCGGATCGCACGCGGAAGCGGGAGGCGCTCGAAGGACGTCCGCGAGTTGCTCGGACGCTTTACCCAGATGCGCCAGATGATGTCGCAACTCGGGAGCGGCGGAATGCTGGGCAAGATTCCGGGCTTCGGGAAGATGGCGGGCGCGGGAGGGATGGACCCAACGGCGCTGCTCGCGGGGGCCGGCGGCAAGCCCGGCAAGGCGCGGCGCGAAGCTTCGGGGTCGCGCGGGCACCAGAAGGGCAAACGCAAGCAGGCCCGCAAGGCGCGGCGCAAGAATCGGCGGCGCTGACCCTCGCCCGACAAGCGCTAAGCTCGGGTCGGAGGGGCGAATGAGTGCCCCGGGGGGCACTCATCCCGTTCGCAAGTTTGCAGGTGGACGTGCCGATCTGCCCCTCACCCATGATGCGAAATCTATCTATGCTTAAAATTCTCTCGACGTTCTTCGCCATCGCTCTGCTCGCATCTGCGGCAGGTGCGCGCCCCGGCGACTTCCCGCGCCCGGCCGGGATCGAACCCCAGATCCGCTTCTGGACGCGGATCTACAGCGAGGTCGATCGCGCGGGCGGCCTGATCCACGACTCGACCCACATGGATGTGGTCTACGAGGTGATCCGCCTGCCGGAAGGACTCAGCAGGCGCTCGCGAGAGCGCCACGTCGAACGCGCCAAGAACCACTACGAGACGATCCTGCGCAAACTCGCCAAGGGCAAACGCAGCGGGTTGAACGCCGAGGAGGCACGCGTACTGGCCCTCTGGCCCGATGGAGTTTCGAACGCGACGCTGAAGAGCGCCACGAAGCGGATTCGATTCCAGTTGGGGCAAGCGGACCGCTTCCTCGAAGGCCTCGAGCGGGCGGGCCAGTGGGCGCCGCACATCCGAAAATCACTCAGCGCGCACGGCGTGCCGCTGGAACTCGATTCCCTGCCCCACGTCGAATCTTCCTACAATCCGGCCGCCTACTCACAGGTCGGCGCCGCGGGACTCTGGCAGTTCACACGCTCGACGGGTCGACTTTTCTTGCGCGTCGACAACGTGATCGACGAACGCATGGATCCCTTCGCGGCGAGCGACGGCGCGGCGCGTCTGTTGCGCTCGAATTACGACACCCTGGCTTCCTGGCCGCTCGCGATTACCGCCTACAACCACGGTGTCGGCGGCATGAAACGCGCGATGAGCAAACTCGGCACCGATGACATCTCGGTGATCATCGCCAAATACAAGAGCCGCACCTTTGGTTTCGCGTCTCGCAATTTCTACACCGAATTCCTCGCGGCACTCGACGTCGATCGCAACGCCGAGCGTTACTTCGGCCCCGTGACCCCGCTGCAACCGGTGCAGTACGCAACCGCAACCCTGGATCACTTCGTGCCGGCAGAAGCAGTCGAGCGCGCACTGGGCGTCGACCGTGACACTTTGCGCGAACACAACCGCTCGCTGCGTCCCGCGGTCTGGAACGGCGCGAAGTACATGCCTCAGGGATTCGAGCTTCGGGTGCCGACCGATGCGCTCCCGCAGCCGATCGACGTCGCACTCGCTTCCATCCCCGCCCCTCAGCGCTTCGCCAAACAGCATCGCGATCGCCTTTACACGGTGCGCCGGGGCGACTCGCTTTCGAAGATCGCCCGCAAGTACAACGTGAAGGAGCGGGAGCTGGTCGCCCTCAACAATTTGAAGAGCCGCCACCGGATTCGCGCCGGCCAGGTTCTGGCCCTGCCCGACGAGCCGGGCGCGCGCGCACCCGTCTCCGTGGCCCGGTCGGAACCGCCCGCCGACGGCGTCTATCACGTGCGTCGCGGAGACACGGTCGCGCGGATTGCCGCGCGCTTCGGCCTGAGCGAGGCGAGCCTCGTCGCGATGAACGGGCTGCGAAATCGCCACCAGATTGCGGTTGGACAGCGCCTACAGGTATCGGTGGCGACGAGCGCCCAACCGTCGACACCGAAAACCGAAGAGAAGGTCGCGGCGGTCGCACCGACGGCGACGCAGCCGATCGCACGAGCCGCGTCGGAGCCGCCGTCCCCGGAAGAAGCAGAGCCGGTCGAGATCGCCGCGATCAGCCAGGCCGAAGAATCGATCGAGACCGCTGCGGACGTCGAAGTGGACAACCCGATCGAGATCGCGAGCGCGGAAGCTCCCGCGAGCAAGGCCCCCGCGATTGCCTCGGTGGTCGTTCCCGCACCGGATCCGTCGGACTACACGATTTCGGCTGACGACCGCATCACCGTCCAGGCCGACGAAACGCTGGGCCACTATGCAGATTGGTTGGAGGTTTCGACCGGTCAACTGCGGCGGCTCAACGGGCTCCGCTACGGAACACCGGTCGGAATCGGCCGAGTGACCAAGCTCGATTTCTCGGTCGTTTCGCGCGAAACCTTCGAGCAGCGACGGCTCGAGTACCACCACACGCTGCAAGAAGAGTTCTTCGATGCCTACGAGGTGGTCGGCACCGACACGCACCGACTCAAGAGGGGCGACACGCTCTGGGAGCTGGCCGAAAAGCGCTACCGCGTACCGGTGTGGCTACTCCGACAGTACAACCCCACCCTCGACTTCAGCGCCCTGCAAGCCGGCGCCCGCCTCACCGTCCCGCTCATCGCCCCCCGCGAAAGCTAGGAACATCACCTCGCGAGGCGCGCCGCGGCGATTCGAAATACCGCGGGCAAAAGCCCCAGTCCGAGGTGCGTCGTCTTCACTTCGACGTGCGCGACGTTCGGCGCGCAGCGATCGATGCAGGCTTGCCATGCGACGATCCCGTCGCCCTGCGAATAGATTGCCGTGATGTCCGTCTCGAGCGGCGGGCGATTGCGCGCCTCCACTTCGGCCTCGATCGCGTCGCGGTCGCTGCCGCGGCGCCGATAGGCACCCGCAACCGCCGCGTACTTCGGCCCGCCGACCACCGGGCTGCCGAGCGCGATGACGAGTCCGGTCGATCGACCTTCCGTGTATTCTTGTACAGATTTTTACTACCGAAATGAATAAATACTGCGATATTACGACTTATCATGCGAAAATTTGGCCAAAATCCAAATATTGTACAAATTAAATCTTTACATTATCTCCAAAGTGCCGTAAATGTCTTGGCGCCGTCAAAAACGGCGAGAGGAGTCAGCAATGTCGAGACACAGCCCTTCCCCGGCGCCGCTGCATTGGCAACGGGAGAGGTGCCTGCCGATCGCACCGGCTCGATCCGTTTCGAGTGGACTCGGCAGCTGCAACGCAGGTGATCGCGAATTTCCGAAAGTCGGAATCAATGAGCGGAACCACCTGCCTGCCTTATCAGGAAAATCCATTGGAGGATTTATAGACATGTCTTCAAAAATGACCGCATCGCTTTTTGGCACGACCGCACTCACGCTCGCCCTCGTGGGCGGCTTTGCGACGACGGCGGGCGCACAGGTCGGCGTCACCTGCCAATATTTTACCGGCCAGTTCGATCCGCTCTCGATCCAAAGCGAAATCTCGACACCGTTCTGGATTCCTGCGACGGCCGTCCAGACCAACTCGCAGCAAACCCGGATCCTCAAGGCGTCGGGCATTGCTGAAGCCGAACTCAACGAGGTGGGCGCGATCAACGGTGGATTCCTCGTCGCCGAGGTTGATGCCAAGTTCAAGCAGCTGAACAACGATCCAGGGACCACGTGCCCGAACAGCGCCACCGTCCGGGGCGCCGGCGAGCTCTTGGTCGGGGAAGAAACACTCGCGCTTCGCTTCAACAGCCAGATGAGCGGCAAGCCCCGCCTGGGTACCATCGCCGTCGGGCCCGTGGGCGATAGCGAGATCAATTCGATTCACCGAGTCAACGCAAGTCTGCGCTACACCGCCCAGGGGGTGCGCAACAACGACTCCCCGCGCTTCGAGCGAGGCACTATCAACACAAAAGGTGTCTACGAAGCGGTCGAGGGGACGCCTCCCGGAATGGACGAGGACGTGCTGCTCATCTGCACCTGCCTGCCTGAAATAGGCGATATGTAGCGTCTGGCGTTGCCAAGACCCTCGGTGCCACCACGCCCAGGCGGACTGCCCTGTCCGCCTGGGCTTTTTCGTCGACGCCTCCAGTCTGGAATGCTGCAAAAAGCGAGCGTACGACGACACCGCTCCGATTCCTGACGCGCGAGTACCGAAGCCTGCATCGCTCAACAGGCGAAAACCCCCGACCGGTGGACCGCCAGACGTAGAAAACTTCGCAGCCTCAATGGCCTATCCTCGGTTGGTTCGCAGACCGGAATCGCAGTGCCAAGGAGGCGATCTCCATGTCATCCCTTCAGCGTGGAAACCAACCGCGGCCCGCTTTCGGCGAAGCTCTTCAGGGTAGACAGATTCTCGATTACGCCCGCGGCAACAAAGGCTCGGCATTCACGAGAGAAGAACGCCGGCGACTCAAGATCGACGGGCTCCTGCCCTTCAAACCCCGATCCATCGACGAGCAAGTGGCGTTGGAGCTGGAACACCTGCGGGCAAAGCGAGACGATCTCGAGAAGCTCATCGGGCTGCTGGCGCTCCAGGATCGGAATGAAACCCTCTTCTATCGGGTATTGGTCGAGAACCTGCCCGAGCTGATGCCCATCGTCTACACACCCACGGTGGGGAGGGCCTGTCAGGAATACAGCCACATCTTCCGCAGGCCCAGGGGGCTTTGGATTACGCCGGACGACATCGATCGGATGCCCGAGATTCTCGCGAACGGCTCCGACGAAGAGATCCGCCTCGTCGTCGTCACGGACAACGAAAGGATCCTCGGACTCGGCGATCAAGGGGCCGGCGGCATTGGCATTCCTTGCGGCAAGATCGCCCTCTACTGTGCAGCTGCAGGGATTCCTCCCTGGAGTTGTCTACCCATCAGCCTGGATGTCGGGACCGATAACGCGGGATTGCTTCAAGATCCGTACTACATGGGTTACCCGGAACGCCGGCTCAAGGGAAAGCCCTACGACGAGTTCATCGAAAATTTCGTCGAAGCGGTTCAGTCCACACTGCCGCGAGCGTTGGTGCAGTGGGAAGACTTCAAGAAGAACAATGCCCTGGAGATCCACGAGCGGTTTCGCCGCCGCATCGCGAGTTTCAATGACGACATCCAAGGCACGGCCGCTGTGACACTGGCTGGAATCCTTGCCGCACTCCGAATCACGGGCGAGTCACTGCGCGAGCAGAGGATCGTCTTTGCCGGCACGGGTGCGGCGGGAATCGGGATTGGTCGGCTCGTGCGGTCGGCCATGCTCGAGGCGGGCGGAGATCCGGGCTCCGTGGACAAATCGCTGGTCTACGTGGATAGCCAAGGACTCGTGAATCAGCGCTCTCCCTCGAGAGAGGAGTACAAGCGCGCGGTCGCCATGCGGTCCGAGCAGATGGAAGCGTACGGATTCGATGGAGACGGACCCTTCGACCTGCTCGATGTCGTGACCCAAGTCCGACCGACGATTCTGATCGGTACGACCGCTGTGCCCGGCTTTTTCACCGAGGCGGTCCTTACGACCATGGCCAGCCACGTGGCACGGCCGATCATCTTCCCGCTGAGCAACCCAACCTCCAAGGCGGAGTGCACGCCAGCGGAAGCGATTCGCTGGACCCATGGCCAGGCCATCCTCGCCACCGGCAGCCCCTTCGCTCCGGTTCACTACAAGGGGAAAACCCACGAGATCGGCCAGGGGAACAACGTACTCGCCTTTCCCGGGGTCGGTCTGGGTTGCATCCTCAGCGAGGCTCGCGAGGTGACCGATGAGCTGTTCCTGGCGGCATCGTATGCACTGACCACGTGCATTCGGTCGGAACGCCTCGTCGCTGGCGCCGTATTCCCGGACATTGGCGATCTTCGCGAGGTGAGTGCGAAGGTTGCAGGTGCCGTCATGCGCAAGGCGCGCGATCTGAAGCTGGGGCGCCTGCTAGGCGACGAGGAGATCGATCAGCTCGTGGCAAATTCGATGTGGTTTCCAGAGTACCCGAAATACGACGCTTAGGATTCCCATTGCGAGGCCATTGAAGACAGTTGGGTTTGCGTCACTGACAGGATCCGATCGCGCTCGTAGACGGCGGACTCGGTGAAGCAGCCTGGCCAAAGTGAGCGAGACCGTGACAACCAGCTCATCTCCAGGAGAGCCGCATTTCGATCACTTGCCGCCGGAGAGTCTCGTTCGGGCTTTTGGCGTCGATTACTACCACGTCGTACCCCCCGAAGGGGGGGATCTGTATGTCACCCCGTTCGGCTTCCCCCAGATTTCGCAGCTGATGCCAGCGAATTGGTACTTCAATCAATGGTATGCCACAGAGGGTGAGAAGCTCAGGGGATCCACGGGTCACGTCTACCACGTGCTCACCAGACCGGTCCAGGGAAAGCGCGCCGACCTCGTCGTCAAGTTTTCGCGCGTGGC
>JAHEEJ010000403.1 GCA_024640705.1 Deltaproteobacteria bacterium | reverse complement strand
GCGTAGATCTCCGTCATCACCAGGAAATCCGCGTCGTTGAAGGCGGTCACGAAATCTTCCCAGAGATCCCGGGTGCGGCTGTACCGATGGGGCTGGAACGCGACGACGACCCTGCCGCGATGAAACGCCCGGGCCGACGCCAACGTCGCGCGAATTTCGGCGGGGTGGTGGGCGTAATCGTCGAAGACAGCGATCCCGGCGACCTCTCCCTTGGGTTCGAAGCGCCGCTCGATGCCGAGAAAGCTTTCCATCGCCGCGGCCGCGTCCGCGAAGGGAACGTTGAGTTCCCGCGTCACCGCGATGGTTGCCAGCGCATTCAACACATTGTGGCGTCCGGGCAGCCGGATGCGGACGTCTCCGAGTGCTTCCCCGCGCTCGTGAACCGTAAAGCGCATGCCCGTTCCTTCGACTTCGACCGCGCTCGCGACGAGATCTGCCTGCGGCGCGAACCCGTAGGTCACCTTGCGCCGTGTCATTTGCGGAACGATGGCTTGAACGCCCGGATGATCGAAGCAGAGGACCGACAGGCCCCAGAACGGGATGCGATTCGCGAAGGACGCGAAGGCTTCCTGCAGCGCCTCGTAGGATCCGTAGTGGTCGAGGTGCTCGGGGTCGACGTTGGTCACGACCGCGATGACCGGAGTCAAGCGCAGGAAGGAGCCGTCGCTCTCGTCCGCTTCCGCGACGAGCAGGTCGCCCGCTCCCAGCCGGGCCCCGGTCGGAGCGCTTTCGGATGCGAGTACGCGGCCGCCGATGATCGCTGTCGGGTCGAGGCCCACCGCGTCGAGGGTGTGGGCGATGAAAGACGTGGTCGTGGTCTTGCCGTGACTGCCCGCGACCGCGATTCCCTCCTTGAGTCGCATCACTTCGGCGAGCATCTCCGCTCGCGGGATCACGGGAATGTTCTGGGCCTCGGCTTCGCGAAGTTCGGGGTTGTTCGCGCGCACGGCAGAGGAGTAGACGACGACGTCCGCTTCGCCGACATTCGCGGCTTCGTGTCCGATCGAAACCGACACGCCGATGCCGCGCAGTCGCTCGACGGTCGCGCCCGTCTTCAGGTCCGAACCCGTCACGCGGTAGCCCTGGTTGTGGAGCAATTCGGCGAGACCGCACATGCCGATGCCGCCGATTCCGACGAAGTGGATCTGCTGGATGCGACGGTCCATCTTCAACTCTCCATCTGCTTGGTGCAGGCTTCGATGATCTGGGCGGCGGCATCGGGGCGCGCCAGCTTGGCGGCGCTGTCACCCATGGCTGCGATCTGCTCGGGAGCTTCGAAGACTTCGCGCAGTGCATCCACGACGCGTGTGCCGCTCAGCGGGTTCTCGTCGAGCATCCGCGCGGCGCCGGCCGCGACGAGTGCCGCCGCATTGGCCGTCTGATGGTTGTCGGCCGCGAAAGGGTAGGGGACCAGCAGTGCGGGCAGGCCTGCGAGTGCCAGTTCGGCCACGGTGAGCGCGCCTGCCCGACACAGTGCGAGATCGGCCCAGCGGTAGCGCTTTGGCATGTCGGGTTCGAACGCGACGACTTCGGCCTTCAGTCCAGCAGCTCGATACGCGGCCTGGGTGCACTCCCGGTCCGCTTCGCCGGCTTGATGAAAGATCTCGATTCGGGATGCGTCGAGTTGCGAGGCCGCTTCGATCATTGCGTTGTTGATCTGACGCGCGCCCTGGCTTCCGCCGGCGATCAGCAGTCGAAACGGGGGCTCTGCTTTGCGCCTGGATTGCGCGCCCGCGAAGGTCGCAACCAGTTTCTCGCGCAGGGGAACGCCCGAATTTTGCACGCGACCCGCGGCACCCGCTTCTGCAAGAATCGCCATCGCTTGTTCGAACTGTACGAAGACGAGTTTCGCCATTCGCGCCGTCGCGCGGTTGGCCCGACCGGGTATTGCGTTGGGTTCGACGATCGCGATCGGGATCTGCCTCAGGCCCGCGGCGATCACGGCCGGTACCGACGCATAGCCCCCAACGGAGATTGCGAAATCGGCGCCGAAGGAGCCCATGGTTCGCCAGGCGGACCAGCACGCCTGGACGGTCGCCGGAATCGATTGCACCCGCGCGGACAGGCTTCGGCCGTAGAGCGGCTGGGCGGGCAGCGCCAGCAGATCGAAGCCGGCTTCCGGCACCAGTCGGGTTTCGAGGCCCCGACTGGATCCCATCAGCAGGACTTCGTCGCCGCGTTTGCGGATCTGCTCGGCCAACGCGAGCGCGGGCGTGACGTGCCCGCCCGTTCCGCCGCCCGCCACCACCCAGTGACGAATTTGAGTTGCTCGAGTCACCTTCGACCGATCCTTCTGCGCGATGCGCCCGAGATGCGCGTGGGTACGGGAGCCGCTTCGCAGGCGCCGACCCGAAGCAGGATCCCGATCGCGAGCGAACAAACCAGTAGAGAGTTTCCGCCGTACGAGACGAAGGGCAGGGTGAAGCCCGTGGTCGGGAGCAATCCCATCACCACGCTCGCGTTGACCGCGGCCGGAATCCCGATCAGGGACGTCATCCCGATCGCGACCAGCGCCGCGAGCGGTTCGCGGGCGCGCTTGGCGATTCTCGCCCCGGCCCAGACGAGCGCGGCAAACGCGCCGAGTACGACCAGAACGCCGATGAGGCCGAGTTCTTCCGCAATGCCGGCGAGGATGAAGTCCGTGTGGGCCTCGGGCAGGTAGTAGAGTTTCTGCCGTCCGCCGCCGAGCCCGACGCCGAAGACGCCCCCGCGGCCGAAGGCCACGAAGGACTGCACGAGCTGAAAACCCTCGCGGGATGCGGTCGCCCAGGGGTCCATGAAACCGATCCAGCGCACGTGCGCGTAGGGTCGGAGTGCGACGTAGATCGCGGCACCGGCGATCGAGAGAACGGCGGGTGCAATCAGCAGGCGCATCGGCGTGCCTGCCGCGAAGAGCAGGACTCCGACCGCAGCGCACAGGACCAGGGAACTGCCGAAATCCGGCTGCAGCAAGAGCAGCGCGATCGGTGGAACGCAGAGAGCGGCAGCGCCGAAGATGGGCTTCAGGCGCGTCTTGCGCGAAGGCTTTGCGGTCAGCAGCACCGCAACAGCGAGAACCGTCGCGAACTTCGCGATCTCCGCGGCCTGCAGGCGCAACCCGGGGAGTGCGAGCCAGCGCCGGGCCCCGTTGACTTCGATCCCGACGACCAGGGTCGCGAACAGCAAGGCGACTGAAACGCCCCAGAGCGGCAGTGCGAGTCGGCGCCACACAGCCAGTGGAACGCGCAGCGCTGCGATCAGCATTGCGATGCTCGTCGCGAGCGTCATCAACTGGCGGATGAATTGGGGAGGCATCGCG
>JAHEEJ010000402.1 GCA_024640705.1 Deltaproteobacteria bacterium | reverse complement strand
TTTCAGACGGAGATGAAGCGGGAAGGCGCCGAGACTCTCTCGGACGACGCGTGCGTCACCGTGCTGCGCCGGCTGGCGAAGCAGCGCAAAGAGAGCATCGATGCCTTCGAGAACGCAAACCGCGCCGATCGCGCCGCCGAAGAGCGCGCCGAACTCGAGGTGATCGAAACCTTTCTGCCGAGCCTCGCGGACGAATCGCAGACACGCAGCTGGGTGGAAGCGGCCATCGCGGAAACCGGCGCCTCGGCCCCGGGCGATGTCGGCCGCGTCATGGGGGCCGTCATGAAAGCCCACAAGGGCGACGTGGACGGACTGCTGGCCAAGAAACTGGCGGCCGAACTGCTGAGCCAGACGGACGAAGACGCCGGCAAGGAAGCGACCTAGGCGTCTCACGCCGCAAAGGGAATCCGCAGGATTCACCCGCTTGGCAATCCACGGGGAAGGCAGCATGCATTCGACGACCTACCGATCATCGAACAGCCGAGCGAATCAAGCGGCGGCCGATCTGATCCTCACGGGTGGGCGGATCTACACGGGTGATGCGGCCAATCCGTCGGCCGAGGCGGTTGCGATTCGCAACGGGCGTTTCATCGCCGTTGGATCGAACGCAGATGCGCGGGCGCACGGCGACGCCGGTACGGTGATCCGCGATCTGGACGGCGCTTTCGCGATGCCGGGACTCTACGACATGCACACCCATCCCGATCTCGCGCTCGGACCCCAGTACGCGGGCTACCTGGATGTGGGCATCGGCGAGCCGACACCAGAGGAGGTCCAAAACGCCATTCTCGGTTACGCGACGGATCATCCCGACGCACCCTGGATCTTCGGTCAGCATTTCGTGCACTTCAGCTTCCGCCGGGAGGGCATCGTTCCGGACCGGCACTGGCTCGACCGCTTCATCCCCGACCGCCCCGTTGCCATCATGGATCGGATGTGGGGAAGCGTTCTCGTGAACACCAAGGGACTCGAGATCGCGGGCATCGATGCCTCGACGCCCGATCCGGGTAACGGCTACATCGTGCGCGACGACCTCACCGGCGAACCGACGGGAATCCTCGTGGATGGCGCCTACGCGCTCGTGATCGGCGCGATGCCGCCGACGCCGCACGCGGCGCTCGTGCGCGCCTACCGCGATGGCCTGCGCCATCAGGCGAGCCGCGGCGTCGTCGCAACCAAGTACGTCCACGTCTGCGAGCACCGTCTGAATGCCCTCAAGGCCCTCGACGATGCCGGCGAACTCATGGTCCGCGTCGAAGCGTCGATCAGCTGGCAAGACGACATCTTCCCCGTCAAACGACGCTGGGAGTTGCTGGCCGGCGAGCGGCACTTCTATCGAAGCGACCGGTTGAACGCGAACTCCGTCAAGTTCCACTTCGACGGCACCGCGGAGCCCGCGACCTCCTACCTCTTGAGCGACTGGCCGGAGCAACCGGGCTGGCGCGGAAAGCTCAACCTCACCCCCGAACACATCTTCGACATGGTCGCGGACATGGACCGACGGGGCATTCGCGTCATTGCCCACTGCACGGGGGATGGCGCCTCCGACGTGTTTCTGGATGCGGTCGCCGCCTGCCGCGAGCGAAGCGGTGGACAGGGCGTGCGGCACCAGTGCGCTCATTCGACACTGCTGCACCCCGACAACGTCGCGCGATTCGCCGCGCTCGATGTAATTGCCGAGTTCTCCCCCGTCGGCTGGTACTTCTCCGAGTTCACGACCGGGGCGCGCTCGCACTACGGCATGGACAGACTGAAGAGCGCCTATAACGTGCGCGGCGTCCTGGATGCGGGCGGTGTCGCGGTCATGGGCACGGACTGGCCGGTCAGCCAGATCAACCCCTGGGTCGGATTCGAGACACTGATCACCCGCGCCAATCCCTGGTTCGAAAATGACGACATTCTCGGCGAGGGCGTCAGCCTCGATGAGGCGATCCGCATGCTGACGCTCAACGGCGCCTGGTCGATGGGGATGGAGGCGGAAGCCGGCACGATCGAAGTCGGCAAACGGGCCGACCTGGCCGTCCTCGACCGCGATCTGACGGCGCTCGAGCCGCGCGGCAACCTGCACGACACGCGGTCCGTGCTGACGCTGGTCGACGGACAGGCGAGCCACGATCCAATGGGCTGGCTTGCAGGGACTGCGCATGCCGCGCCCTGGGACGATCCGGCGCCCGAGTTCTAGCAGAATGGCGCGCGCGTCCGACAGGCTGCCCGTCACGATCATTGCCGGCTATCTCGGCGCGGGCAAGACGACGCTGATCAACCGGATCCTGAGCGAGAACGCGGGCCAGAAGATGGCCGTCATGGTCAATGACTTTGGCGCCATCAACATCGACGCGAGATTGATCCGGGCCCGGGACGGCGGCGTCATGCAACTCGCCAACGGTTGCATCTGCTGCTCGATCCAAGGCGATCTCAAAGCGCAGCTGCGGAAACTCCTTCACTCAGCCGATCGGCCAGATCACCTCGTGATCGAGACGAGTGGCGTGTCGGACCCGGCGCGGGTCGCCGCGGTCTTGCAACATCCCGGCTTGAAAGAGACGACACGGATCGATGCCGTCGTCACACTCGTGGACCTCGAAAACGAGCAAGCCCATGCAGATCCGCTTTTCGGTCTGCAAGTGGAAGTCGCGGACATCGTCATTCTCAACAAGCTGGATCGGGTCACCGACGCCGAGCTCGCCCGCTTTCGAACCCACTGGACCTTCCCCGCCCTCCGCGTGCTCGAAGCCGTGCGGGCGAATGTTCCGCTCGACCTGATTCTCGGGTTCAGCGCCCCGGAGCGAGCTGTACCTAACAATCCGGCGGCGCCGGACCACGGCTTCTGGACCACGCCCTGGCAGCCCGCCACTCCGCTCGACTACCCCGCGTTCAAGCACGCCGTCGCGGCGCTGCCTGCAAACGTCTTTCGCGCCAAGGGCTTCTTGTATCTCAAAGACATGCCCGAGGAAAAAGTCATCTTCCAACAGGTCGGCAGCCGTACCGAGTTCATCAAGGCGGGCCCCTGGGGCGAGCTGAAGCCCGCGACCGAACTCGTCTTCATCGGCCGCGGCAAAGCACTCGAGCCAGCGGATCTGGACCGACTGCTCGCTCCCGCATAGCTGGCGCTATTCTTTCTCGCCTGGTGACACCCTCGTAGCCCTGCCGACAGATCGGAGGAGGAGCGATCGTGAATTCGCTTACCGAAGTGCGCTGGGTCGCCATCTACGCGTGCGCGCTGTTGCTTTCCGCCAGCAGCCACGCATCCGCGGAACCCATCGCACCCGCTGAACCGAAACACTCGGTGCGCGTGGAGCAAAGCGTGCTCGTCCCGATGCGGG
>JAHEEJ010000401.1 GCA_024640705.1 Deltaproteobacteria bacterium | reverse complement strand
CTCGGGATAGACGTCGAAGAAGCCGTCGGTGAACTGGGTATCCGTACCGCTGGGGTAGGCGTTGTCGCCGAGCAGCAACCAGAGATCGGCGAGATCCTGACCGGCGAAGTCCAGGTACTGATTCTTCACCGCATTCGCGTCGGAGCAGCCCGTGCTGTCGACCGCGCACTGTCCCGAGTCGCCGATCACCCAGATTCGAATCGGCAGGCGAGCGCCTCCCGGCGGCGACGTTTTGAAGAAATGGTCGGCATCGCCGCCCGCCAACACCAGGCTGCTGGTTCCAACCGAGTAGAAATAGCGGGTATTCGACGGCAGGCCAGTGATCTCGACCTCGTGCTCCGTCGTTGGGCCGGCGTCCGTCACCGCGTTGGTGAGGCTCTCGGGCGTTGCGCCGTAGCGCACCATGCTCTCGGTGGCGACGTCGGTCCGCCAACGCACCACGACGCTGTGTGGTGTTCCTGCCATCAGATAGGGGCTCCGCTCGAGCACCGGATCTCCGATGGCCGGCGCGGGAAGCAGGGCGATCACCGCGAGTATTCCAGCTTGGAGCATGCGCAGCGATCCGGGCCCGCTCCGGCGGAAGGTCTGGCGCTTCACGGTTGAAACCGCGAAGGCGGGAATGATTCGCCGGACACGACCGTTCGTCGCCCTTCGATCCCGGCGATGCGTTCGAGTGCTCGCAGGCGAAGCTCCACGAAGGCGAGCAGCTGCCGCCGGTGCGCTGGTAGCGCAGCGATCTCGTCAAGCCCGCTCTGGTAGGCCTCGCGGGCCGCTTCGGGCCGGCCCGCGGCTTCGAGGATCTCGCCCTTGCGGACGAGCCAAGGGGCGCGCACCGGGAAGTTCCGCGTCGCCGCATCCAGCCGCTGTGCGGCGTGCTCGAAGCGGCCGATTCGCACCTCGATCTCGACGGCCGCGAGTGCCAGAGTCGGTAGCGGACCGATCTCGGCGATTCCGTCCTCCAGTCCGTGAAGGGCTTCTTCGAGGTACGGGTCGCCGGCCTCGCTCAGGATCCGTGCGCGTTCCAGGTAGAGATCGGGTCCGGCGACGGGCTGGTGCGCGATGGCCCGCGAGAAATCCTGCGCGGCATCGAGGGGCCTGCGGAGATCGGCGCGCGCGCGCGCGCGCACGGCGAATCCCGCGGAGTTCTCGGGCTCTGCCGCCAGGAAGCGGTTCAGCGCACCCTCGGCCTCTTCGCTCCGACCGCGCTTGAAGAACAACAGGCCGCGGAGGTAGTGCACGGTCGCGAGATCCGGATCCAGCTCGGCGGCCCGGTCGATGTCTGCCGTCGCGGCCACCCAGTCTGCCCGATCGAGATGGACGGTCGCCCGGTCGAGATACAGCAGCGCGTCGGCCGGCGCGGCCTCGATCAGCCGGGTCTGCGCGCCGATTCGCTCGTCGTGGCTGCCGTGGGCGAGGCTTCGCGAAGGCAGCAGCAGCGCGGTCAGCAGCATCGGTCCGAGCCACAGCGCGGCGAATCTCGTTCTATGCAGAGGGCGCTTCATCAAGTACCAACGATTCTTCCGGATTGACCCCGGCGTTAGGATGCCGACGGGATCTTGCCCTCGGCTGAAAGCCGGCTTCGCGTCTTGCGCCGGATCTCTCGAACGGCCTTCTCGTCCGATGCTTTCTTCTGCTTGAATTCTTCCCCTTTCGGAGTCGGGAGCCCTTTCTTGGCTATCAACCGTTCGCTCTGCGCCGGCGCTTGTCGAGCACCACCACTGCGAGCACTCCCGACACCAACTGGAGCAAAAGGCCCGGCTCGGGAAGATACTCGACGGTGAGCTTGGGTCGCTCACCCTGCGTCGCGTACTCACTCGAGCGCAGGTCGACGCCGTCCGTACCGGTTGGCAGCACGATCCAGCCCTGGTTGCTGGACGGATCGTCCGCCCAGGCCTGCAGGCTGCTGGTCACGTCGACGTTGACGGTCCCGGTTTGGGTTCCGGGAGTCACCGCCACGGGGGTCGGATCGTACTCGTCCGCGCTGGCGCCCGGATCGCCGCCGAAATTGTTCCAGCTGACGGCCTCGTCCCAGGAAATCCGCACCTCGTGGAGCTCACCCGAATCGCCCTGGTTGAAGACGGTGTACGTGAGGGTGGCTGAATAGATCGCCGCCTCGACGGGAATCTGCCCCGGACCCGTTCCGAACAGCTCGCCGAACTGGAGCAGCGCGTAGGCGTCGTTGCCCGAGCCGGTCGGGTCGTCGTCGTCCCAGCCCAATGCGTCGAGATTGCCGTTGTCGTTGTCCGCGTCCGCGGGATTTTCCTGGATGAAGGTGTCGGTGGTTCCTGCGTAGCCGTCCACTCCCTCCTGGAACACGACCGTTGTCGTGCCCTGGGGCGGGAAGACGGAGGCGGAGGCCGAGCTTCGCGCTGTGTAGGCACCAAAGAGCTGGTCGTGCGGACTCGTCCAAACGCCGGTCGGGAATCCGGTTCCGCCGGGTGAGTCGTCGGTATAGAAGCCCTCCACGTCGAAGCCCGCGTAGAGCGCCGCAGCCGACTCGCGTCGGAGCAATCCCTCTTGGAAGCTCGCCGTTCCGCGCGTGTTGCGAATGACTTCGCTCCGTGGGAACGAATTTCCGTCGAAGGGTCGATCCCCGGGAGGAACCGCAGCGGTATCCGAACCGTCGTGCCGTCCGTAGAGCAGGTAGTCCATATGCTCGCCGTCGATCAAGATCTCGACGGAGATGGCCCGCTCACCAACACCACCTTCACCAGTCGCGAGATCCAGATTCGTCACGACGTCGGGTGTCCCACCGTCCGCGATGACCGCCGACTCTCCGATGAGGAAGAAGCTGTTCGGCGCGATGAACAGCCAGCTGAGATCGGGGCTCTCATTCGCCAGCTGCCAGTCGACGTCCAGCGTTCCGTCGGCGTCGTTATCGGTCCGGGAGACGATCTGCAGATTCGCGAGCGAGATGAAGCGATTCGTCGTGTTGAAGAGCTCCACGAACTCGCCGGGATCCTGACCGCTCGGGCTGTTCGAGCCCTGGATTCCCGAAATGATCACGTCACCAGCCTGGATGGGTATCGCCGTCGGCGTGGCCGTAGGCGTCGCGGTCGGCGTGGCCGAGGGTGTTGAACTCGGCGTCGCCGTAGGCGTCGCAGTCGGAGTCGCCGTAGGCGTCGCGGTCGGCGTCGGAGTCGGGATGACCGTAGGCGTTGCAGTCGGCGTCGACGTGGGTGTCGCGGTTGGTGTGGCCGTGGGTGTTGCAGTCGGCGTGGCCGTGGGTGTCGCGGTCGGTGTTGCAGTTGGTGTCGACGTGGGTGTCGCGGTTGGTGTGGCCGTGGGTGTTGCAGTTGGTGTCGACGTGGGTGTCGACGTGGGTGTCGCGGTTGGTGT